>NZ_AUTO01000302.1:0-47961 GCF_000498055.1 Pseudoalteromonas sp. TB51 | reverse complement strand
GGCTGCAAAAGTAGCCATGGGTGCAACCATGTTTCACTGGGGTCTTCACCCGTGGGCTATTTATGCCGTTGTAGCGCTCTCACTTGCGTTTTTTACTTATAATAAAGGTCTTCCTTTATCAATCCGTTCAATTTTTTATCCACTATTAGGCGACAGAGCTTGGGGTTGGCCTGGTCATATTATTGATATTCTTGCCGTGCTTGCCACTTTGTTTGGCCTTGCAACCTCGTTAGGTTTAGGCGCGCAGCAGGCTTCTGCAGGTATTAACCATGTATTTGGAACTGATGGCGGCGTAGGCGCACAATTATTGGTTATTATTGGCGTTACCTTACTAGCTATTATCTCAGTAGTACGCGGCATTGATGGCGGCGTAAAGGTCCTTAGTAATATAAACATGCTCATTGCATTTGCCTTACTTCTGTTTGTTGGTTTAGTTGGTTTTGCTGTGGCAATCGGTAACGTACCAAATACGGTTATGGGTTATGTTGAAAATATTATTCCACTGAGCAACCCCCATGGGCGTGAAGACGAAACATGGATGCACGGGTGGACTGTATTTTACTGGGCATGGTGGATTTCGTGGTCACCGTTTGTAGGTATGTTTATTGCGCGTGTTTCTCGTGGTCGTACAATTAGAGAGTTTTTAATCGCTGTATTATTAATTCCTACTGCGGTTACTATTTTATGGATGTCTATTTACGGCGGCATTGCAATAGACCAAGTTGTTCAAGGTGTTGGTAGCTTAGGCGTAAACGGTTTAACCGATGTGCCTATGGCGATGTTCCAAATGCTAGACGAACTGCCTATGTCGAGCGTGCTTTCGTTCCTAGCTGTGGTTTTAGTATTAGTGTTTTTCATTACCTCTTCTGACTCGGGTTCATTAGTTATCGACTCAATTACAGCAGGCGGTAAAGTGGATGCGCCAGTACCACAACGCATCTTTTGGGCTACGGTTGAGGGCTCTATTGCTGCTGCTCTATTATGGATAGGCGGTACAGAGGCGATTCAAGCATTACAAGCGGGTGCTGTTTCAACAGGTCTTCCGTTTACTTTAGTGTTACTACTAATGTGTGTAAGCCTATTATTAGGATTACGTACTGAGCCTCGCGCTGTTAAATAATTAGTCGCTTGCCAGTAAACAATAAAAAACGCCGCATAATATGCGGCGTTTTTATTGGCTAAGCTAAACGCTGGTTAATAATTTAAACCTGTATTGCATTCGCTAAAATTTAAAAATAGATTTAACTTAGTAATTCAGCCAGTGGCGTATCATCGCGGTAATGGTATTGCAGCTGTGCAATCAACAGCTCTGCTGTGGCTAATGCATCAGTTAGCGCATTGTGATTATGATAAGCAGGCAAAGAGTATCGGCTGCGGCAATCTGTGAGTCTAAGTGAGCCTACCTTTTGATTAAACAAACGCCCTATTAAGCCTTGGCGGGCGCGCAACGCTCGTTGCTCAATTTCCATGGTATCGACTAATGCAAACTGGATCCCTTCGTTAATTCTCGTAAGTAATGCATTGTTTAAAAAGTGCCGCTCTATCGCTGCATAATGTACCACCACCACTTTACCACTAAGTGCATTAAGTAGCGGCCCTAGTCGAGAGGTTAAATCGGGAGCATCATCCACTTCTGAATGCGTAATACCATGAATAACAATCGACTCCTCGCTTAAGCTTTTACGAGGCTGTACTACCCAATGCTTAGCATGTGTGCAATATACTCTTTGCATTGTAAAGGGGACTAAGCCAATACTGACTATATCGTCTACCTCACTATTTAGACCGGTTGTCTCAAAATCAAGAGCCACAAACGAAATGTCTTTTATGGGTGTGTGCGTTTCACCATAAGCGTGCTGATAAAACGCTTTTAAATGCTCATTTTTAGCGTTGTTAGCCAGTGTTTTATAATGAGCCTGCCAGTCAAAATACGATTGCTTAGCCATTCGTTACTTAACACCCGCATTGGCTGAGTAACTAAACTTTAAGTAGCTTTGTGCTTTTTCGAGTATGGCAAACGCTTCTTTTAAGTTGCGTTGCTCAAACGGCGAAAGTAAATGCGGGTCTATGTCGTTATCGGGCTCTTCTTCTTGCTCTATTTGCCATGCTTGATGGCGAATTCGCATCATGGCAATGTATTCTAACGCGTCACGTAAATCTTGTGCTTTACCCTCAGGTAACAGGCGCGATTCAATAATATCTTCAAGGCGTTCAAACGAATTTTGCTTACGAGAGCCTATCGCGAGTGCATGCACTCTTATCACATCAGAAAGCGGCGCGGTGCCTCTGCGTTTTAAGTTCATTGAGCGCTTATGCTGGCCGTTATGCTCAAGCACAAAGCCTTTAAAAAAACCAAGTGGCGGTGTGCGGTTTCGGGCATTGGCGGCCATATTTGCTAAAAACACACGGTTTTGTTTACTTTGTTTAGCAATAAAAATTTTAAGCTCGTCGGCCCATTTTGTTTTACCCCACACCCCATCTAAATCAAAAAATATTGAGCTGTTAAGCAGTGCTTGTGGTTTAGGTAAGGCTATCCACTGTGAGAATTGATCAAACCATTGCGAGCGTGTTTTACGCCATTTTTTGAACGAGGCCATAATTTCGCCGCTGCAATAGGTATAACCACATTGCGCTAAGCCATCACACACAAAATCAGAAATATTTTGAAAGTACTCGTTGTGTTTTTCATCATCGTAATTGTCATCCAAAATAAGCGCGTTATCTTGATCTGTTACAATAAGTTGTTCATCTCGCGCCATAGAGCCTAACGCTATAAAACAGTAAGGTACTGGCGGCGGGNGGGCCATATTTTTCTTCAGCTAGTACTAATAAGCGCTGTTTAAAAGTACGCCCTATTACCGCCATTGCCGTACCAATCATATGTGAATTAGCATCTTCGTTTACCATACGTACAAATACATTGGGCAGCTGGCGCGCGTAATGTGCTAAATCTTCAATGGTTTGCTGCGCTAAAATACCGCGTACCAAGAGTAAACTACTTTGCGACTCGTACCTTAAAATATCGGATAGCGAAATAACACCAATGGGTCGGCGCTTTTGTACCACGGGTAAGTGGTGCAAATTGTCGCGCAGCATGGCAAGGACGGCTTCAAATACATAGGCATTTGAATCAAGCAGTACAAGATTAGTCGACATAATTTTATCTGCGGTAACATCAAGCCCAAGGCCTTCGGCTACCACTTTTGTGCGTATATCGCGGTCGGTAATAATACCTACGATTTGCCCATCGTCTTCTTCTGGGTCGTCGCTTATTGGTTTGTCTAAATCGGTAACTAACACAGAAGATACCGCTTCTTCTGTCATTACTTTAGCAACATCTTGTATGGTGGTTTGCGTACTTAGCGTTACCACATCGCGATGAATGAGCGATTTAACTTTGGCGGTTGTTAAATCGTTGCTGTCGGCTTGCTCAACTAACGCTTGGCGAAGGCGCACATTGCCATCGGCTTCAAAGTAATCAGCAAAGCCGTCAAACTCGTCACAAAAACGGTTAAACAGCGTAAAGTTAATACAATACACTAGGGTGTCTTCGAGTGCCTTTGCAGGAAAGCGCACTTTACGATTCATCAACAAGCCCATTTGGCCAAAAATACCGCCCACATCTAAGCGGTTATAAAGCTCATTATTACGACGATAAATTTCCACAGAGCCACTGCGAATTATAAATAAATCAGCGATGTCTTGGCCTAACGTTAAAATATCAGTTTGCGAGCGGTAGTAAGCTACCTCAACTTGTTGCGCAAGCTCGTTTAAAGCGTTTGTCGGTAAGTCATCAAATGGCGGGTGCTGCGCTAAAAACTGCGCAATTTCAACTTGTTCGGCTTGCATTGGGAATTCCTTGTGGCCACACAAAAAGGCATGTATATGCTTAAGTGGCTATCTTAACAAACAAGTAGTGCCAATCAAGCCATAACCATGCCCAGTACACTTTTAATTTAAAAACGTTGCTGAGCATGGCTTTAAGGTTAGATTTTTTCAAGCTCTTGTGCGAGCTGCTTAGATTCATCCCCCCTTGGCGTGGTAAAGCGTGCTAAGCCTAAGTAAATTACCGGAGTAAGATAAAGCGTAAACAACACCGCAAGTGCTAAGCCGCCAAACACCACCCAGCCAATTGCATTTCGGGCCTCAGCCCCTGCGCCTGTAGAGAGAATTAACGGCAATGCTCCAAGTAGAGTAGATATAAGAGTCATCGTAATTGGGCGTAAACGTACCAGCGCAGCTTGCTCGACGGCTTTTCTGACCGTCAAGCCTTGATCGCGTAATTGGTCTGCAAATTCAACAAGCAAAATTGCGTTTTTAGCGATTAAGCCTATCAGCATCACTAAACCAATTTGAGAGTAAATATTTAACGACGTGCCGGTTAAATAAAGCGCTAATATGGCCGAGGTAATACCAAAGGGAACGGTTATCATAACCACAATGGCACTATTTACATTTTCAAATTGAGCAGCCAATACTAAAAATACAATTAAAAAAGCAAGTACATAAGTTACAAGTACTTCGCTGGATGTTTCTTCATACGTTAGCGCTTCGCCTTTAAACGCTAGTGCAATACCTGGCTCTAACGATTGCTCAGACACCGTTTTTATTTGCTCTACTAAAGCAGCAATGGTTAACGATTCTGGCAACTCCATACTGAGCTCTATTGAGCGGCGCTGGGCATGACGTTCAAGCTCTGCAGCCACGCCTTCTTCAGAAATATAGGCCACACTACTTAATGGTACTAAACTGCTATTACCCGCTCTGATATATAAATTAGCCAAATCACTTGGACTGTTTATGGTTTGGTTTTGCGCTTGTAGCATAATTGGCACAGACTGATCGCCAATGTTTAAATCTTCTACATCGTCGCCATTTATTGCTGCGCGCAAAGTAATGGCAATGTCGTCTAGCGATACACCGAGCTCTTGTGCACGGCGTCTGTCTATATTTACTCTAAGTTGTGGTTGCGATGGCTGATACGAAATACGCACAGGTGCCACCTCAGGAACGGCTTTTTCTAATGCCGCAGAAAACTGCTGAGCCGCTTTAAATATTTGCAAATAATCTTGCCCAAGCAGCGCGATTTCAACGCCTCCCCCTTGACCACGTAGATTTAAACTATTAGCCCCACCTGGGTAAGCCGGTGCTCCTGGAATATCGCCAAGTGGCTGGCGTATCTTATTAATAATTTCTTGTTGGCTAAAATGGCGCTCATCCCAATGCTTTAATGGCACAGTAATAAACACAATATTAGGGTCCCATTGGCCTACCACAGTATAAATTGACTCAATTTCGCCGCTATCGACAAAAGGAAGTAAAATATCTTCCATTTTTATCGCCTGCCTATCCATAAAGTTTAGCCCTACACCATCTGGGCCACGTGCAAATATACGAATTTTTCCTCGGTCTTCTGTTGGCAAAAGCTCGCTGTCTAAACTGGCGTACAACGCCCCTGAGCCTGCTGCAACCAATAAACAGAGCGCAAACGTAAGCCATGCGTGGTTAAGCACTTTATGAATTGTTTTTGTATAAATACCACCCAACCAATGGCCTAGTTTAGCAAATGGGTGAAAACCGCCCTGCTTCAACTTTAATTTGGAGGTAAGAGCAGGCACTAATGAAAGTGCCACAAAGCTTGATATAATTACCGCACCGGCAAGTACTCCACCAAACTCTCTAAATAAGCGACCCGCAGTAGAGGGTAAAAACGCAATAGGTATAAATACAGCGACAAGTACAGCCGTGGTTGCTACAACAGCAAAAAACACTTCGCGAGTGCCTATTACAGCAGCTGCCCGACGCCCTAAACCTAGCCCCCGCTGGCGCTGAATATTTTCACTTACTACTATGGCATCATCAACAATTAAGCCTGTGGCTAATACAAGCGCCAACAAGGTTAAAATATTTATTGAAAAACCCAGTGCCCAAATAAGTGCTAAAGACCCTATTAAAGCAACAGGAATAGCAAAAGCAGGCACTAAAGTGGCGCGCCAAGAGCCAATAAATACCCACAAAGTGACAACCACTAACAATACTGTAAGTAATAAAGAGTAAATTACTTCATCTACTGAGCTTCTTATAAATTGTGCGTCATCGGAGGTAAGTGTAAATTCCATTTCTGGAAAGCGCGTTTGCATGCTTGTAATAAGCTTGAGCACTTCATCTGATATTTCAATTGTATTTGATTGTGCTTGTCGAATAATTTCCATGCCAATAACGGGCTTACCGTTTAGCCTTACCATAGAGCGCGGATCGGCAGGGCCAAAATACACAGCCGCAATATCACTAATTCGGGTATCGCCTTGTATTATAATATCGCCAACTTGCTCTGGAGTAATAGAGGTTGCATCGGCACGTACAATAATTTGCTGATCGTTTGACTTTAAACTCCCTGCTGGCACATCAAACGGTGCTTGGCTAAGCACTTGTGCTACATCGGGCACTGTTAAATTAAAGCTACTTAGTTTTAGCGGGTCTATTCGTACTCTTAATACGCGTTCTCTATCTCCGTTTAAGCGTACATCTGCGACACCCGGAATAGTTAAAAATTGCGGCGCTAAGTCAACATTTACGCGCTCGGTAAGTGCTTCAAGCGATAAACTTTCACTTGAAACAGTCAGAGATACAACTGCTTCGGCGTCGTTGTCGGCTTTAATAATAGAAACACGTTCTACTTCCTCTGGAAGGTCTCGCTCTACACGTGCAATAGACTCACGCGTTTCATTCGCGGCGTCATCTAAGTTTATGCCTGGTCTAAATTCGACCACAATACGTGCATTTCCCTCTTCACTTTGTGCACGTATTGATTTAACGCCACTTACACGCGCTACTGCGCCTTCTAATTTGCTGGTTACTTCGGTATCAACGGTCTCAGGCGAGCCGCCAGGAAATGGCGCCGAAACCGTAATACGTGGTCTATCTACATCAGGAAGCTCTCTTACTTCAACACCCGCAATAGCAGCAATACCTGCAATAATAATTAATAAGTTAAGCACCACAATAAGTACTGGGCGGCGAATCGCCATTGAGGGTAAATCTTGCATCATAGGCTGCTGTTTCATACCTACTCCTGCGTATCTTGCGCGGGTAAATTAAAGCTTAGCTCTTGGCCTGCACGTAAGCGTTGTACCCCTTCAATTACTAAAGTATCGCCTTTATTTAACGGCCCAGAAACCAATAATCGCCCCGCCAAGCGCTGCTCTATTTTTACATCAACACGTGTGGCTTTTTTATCAACGCTGGTCCATACATACGGGCCTGTTGCCCCCCACAGTAATGCAGCCTCAGGAACTGCAGCAAAATGCTCGCCTAACACTTCAATATGTACTCTAAAGCTCATACCAGGTAAAAATTGTTGTTTTTCATTATTTAGCCTGGCTTTAACACGTAAAGTACGAGTTTGTGGGTCTGCGCGTGAGTCTAAATAGGCAATATCAGCGTTAATGGCAGTGTCTGATTGCCAAGGAAACACCGTTAAGCTGCTTTTATTACGCAGCATACTGATAGCCGACTCCGGTGCGTTAAAATTTATGTACAGGCTTGTTGTGTCATCTATTGTGGCAATGGGCGTTTGCTCGGTTATTCTATCGCCTACCTCAACATCTGTTAAACCCATAATGCCATTTATCGGCGCAATTACTTTTCTGTCTTCAAGCTCAGTTTGAGCCTGTATGAGGGTGACTTTGGCAAGCTCTACAACGGTTTTAGCATCATCAACATCGCTTTTAGGTACTGCGCCTTTGGCCTGACTTTGTTCTAATCGTTTTAGTATTCGCTGGGTGTCGGCAAGTTTAATTTTAGCCTCATCAAGCGCTGCTTTTTGCCTACGAGAATCAAGTTCGAGTAAAGTATCGCCTTTTTTTACTTTATCACCTGGCTTAAAAAAAACGCCTGTTACTCTATCGCCTACTGCAGGGTACATTACAACCGAATGTATTGCCTCTGTACTTCCTACCGCTTGCACTTGTTGTTTAGCACTTTCAAGGGCAATTTTTTGTACAACAACGTTCGCGCTCATTGCAGGAAGGCTGAAAAACAGCAGCGAACTAAGCACACCGATTAAAAAGTTTTGCGATTTCAAAGTAACACCTTAATTAATTATTATTTCCATTACCTTACGAAGTCTAACAGCTGATTGATCAATAGGTAGGATAGAACGATAAATTAGCAAAACTATAAGATGAAATTAAATTGGTAATACCAATTAATTTTTGAAAAAGGCGCCTAATGACTAAGCATTTATACAAATACAGGCAGGATTAAACTAAAAAGTGGCTATATAAATAAAAAAGCCCAGTATAAACTGGGCTATGTAGATAATAGGTAGTTAAAGATTATTTACCGCGCTGGGCTTCTTTTTGTGCTTTTTTAGCTTCTTTACGTTGTTGTAAAACCGCTTGCGCTTCATTACCAATGTGCCCTTCACCACGTGCTTGTGCTAATTCTATTTGCTTTTGACGCTCAGCAAAACGAGCACGTTGCTCATCGGTTACATTATCAATACAGTGATGACACGAAACACCTTCCATGTATTCTGGCTTTTGCTTTTCTTCTTCTGTAATCGGCATACGACACGCATGACATTGATCGTAAGAGCCTTTTTGTAAATCATGATTTACTGCTACACGATTATCAAAAACAAAACACTCGCCTTCCCACATTGTTTCTTCTTTTGGCACTTCTTCTAGGTATTTTAAAATACCGCCTTCAAGGTGGTAAACTTCATCAAACCCTTGCTCTTTCATGTAAGCCGTTGATTTCTCACAGCGAATACCACCGGTACAAAACATGGCTACTTTTTTGTGTTTTTCTGGGTCTAAATTTTCTTTAGCCCACTGAGGGAACTCTCGGAAAGTTTTGGTATTAGGATCGACTGCATTTTGAAAAGTGCCAATTTCAATTTCGTAATCGTTACGTGTATCAATCAAAATCACTTCAGGGTCTGATATTAATGCATTCCACTCTTTAGGCTTAACATAGCTTCCCACTACTTTTAGTGGGTCAACCCCTTCAACGCCCATAGTAACAATTTCGTTTTTTAGCTTTACTTTAGTGCGGTAAAACGGGCATTCATCATCGAATGATTCTTTAGTCACTATGTCTTTTAGGTTTTCTTGTGTGTCTAACCACGCAAGTAAGTTATCTATTCCTTCGCGCTTAGCCGATACAGTACCGTTAATACCTTCAGCAGCAAGCAATAAAGTACCGCGTACTTCGTTTGCTTCCATCACCTCTAAAAGGGGTTTACGTAGTGCTTCAAAATTTGGCAAACCTACAAATTTGTACATTGCACACACTACAAAGTGCTCGTTTGTTACATCATCTTTATGAACAGCAGTCATTTTACTTCCTATTTTGCTTTGATAGCCTTAAGTGGCGTTTACCGAATCGTAAATCCGGCGCATATGGGGCGCGTATTTTACGCTTTTTATAATTAATTGCAAAAAATAGCGCGTTAGAATGGTTTTTACTGTCGGCATAACCCTTGTGTAAGCTATAATGCGGCCATTAATTTAAGTTGCACATTGGAGAACACGACTTTGCACTTTACTGATCTTGGGATTGATACTCGCCTTGAAACACAATTAGCACATCAAGGGATCACCCAGCCCACAGATATTCAAGCACATGCAGTGCCTACCGCACTTGCAGGGCATGACATTTTTGCTCAGTCTAAAACTGGGTCGGGCAAAACATTAGCGTTTTTATTACCTGCTGTTCAGCGAGTTATGAAACAAAAAGCGCTCAGTAAACGCGATCCACGTGTCCTCATCGTTGCACCAACCCGTGAGCTTGCAACGCAAGTATTTACGCAGTTGCGTTTATTAATTGCGGGCACAAACATTAAAGCTGTAAAAATACTCGGTGGCGAGAACTTTAACGATCAAATTAAAGCCCTTCGTAACGACCCGCACTTTGTTGTGGCAACCCCTGGGCGTTTGGCCGATCACATCACAAAACGCTCATTACAATTAAGCGGGTTAGAGCTATTAATTTTTGATGAAGCCGACCGTATTTTAGACTTAGGTTTTACTGAACAGCTGAAAATGATTAACGAGCAAGCTAATCACCGCTTGCGCCAAACATTGTTGTTTTCAGCGACACTAGATCACGCTCAAGTAGATGCCCTATCGCGTAATTTATTAAAAAAGCCAAAACAAATTACACTGAGTGCCGCTAACGAGCAACACAGTGATATTAAACAAACACTCTATTTAGCCGATCACCTTGATCATAAAGAAGCGTTACTTGAGCATTTTTTAAAACAAGATGATGTTGGACAATGTATTATATTTACAGCAACCCGTGCCGATACCAGCCGTTTAAGTGAAGCATTAAATGCAAAAGGTTTTAAATCGGTGGCTTTAGCTGGCGATTTAACACAGAGCAAACGCCTAGAGATCATGGACTCGTTTAGCCGCGAAAACTTTAAAATTTTGATCACCACTGATGTTGCTTCGCGAGGATTGGACTTATTAAGTGTAACGCACGTAATCAATTTTGATTTACCAAAACACGCTGAAGAGTATGTACACCGTATAGGTCGTACAGGCCGCGCCGGATTTAAAGGTAATGCATTATCGCTAGTAGGCCCTAAAGACTGGGCAAGCTACTTAGCAATTAAGTCGTTTTTGAACGACGAGTTGGTTTTTGCAAGCGTTGATGGCCTTAAAGCTAAATTTAAAGGTATAAAAGAGAAAAAGCCTGCAACAGCCGCTGTAAAAACTAAAAAAGTTGCACAGGTGAAAAAGCCGCAAGTTAAACGCAAGGCAAAACCTAAAAAACCAGCTGCACCTATAAAAGCCCCGATGAACATTGATGGCAATTCACCAATGCGCCGTAAAAAAAAGCCTGAGCAGGAATAATTATGAGTTACCTAGGAACAACACAAACCTTATTTGTAAAAGAAGTGAGCAATGAAGGTGCTTACCTTGATGGCCACGATTTAGGGGAAGTGTTTTTACCAAAACACGAAATTAAAGATGAACTTGAAGCTGGCGATAGCATAAGCGTTTTTATCTTTTTAGATAACGCCAATTTACCTACAGCAACAGTAAAAAAACCTCATGCCCAAGTAGGCGAATACGCGCTGCTTCGTGTTAAAGAAATAAATAGCATTGGCGCTTTTTTAGATTGGGGTCTTGAGAAAGATGTTTTAGCTCCATTTAACGAGCAAAAACCACGTATGCAAGAAGGTCATTCTTACTTAGTTCGCTTATATTTAGATAATGCGAGCCAACGTATTTGTGCATCAAGCAACTTTAATCGCTTTTTATCAAAAGATGAGCCTGAGTACACTCATCTTCAAGAAGTTGATTTAATTGTTGCTGGTAAAACAGATATTGGCTACAAAGTGCTTATTGAAGAGTCTCACTTTGGGGTTGTGTTTTACAACATGGTATTTAAAAACTTATTTGTAGGGCAAAAGCTTAAAGGGTTTGTTCAAAAAGTACGAGAAGACGGAAAAATCGACGTTATACTTGAAAAGCCCGGCATGGGTAAAGTAAGTGAACTTGGCGATAAAATAATGGAAAAGCTTAAAAACGAAGGCGGCATACTAGCCATTGGTGATAAATCTGAGCCTGAGCTTATCAAAAAAGTATTTTCAACCAGTAAAGCTAACTACAAAAAAGCTATTGGTGGTTTATTTAAGCAAGGCTTGATAGACATAGAAGCCAAATCTATCCGCTTAAAATAGTTGTACACTTTTTATAAGCGCTAACATTATGTTGGCGCTTATAGTTAAATTTTTTCTAAATAGTTTAATTAAATGATTATTCAAAGATGATAAAACGTTTTGATGAACAAAAAAGTTATTTAGCTATTATCACTAACGGCACTTATATTGCCCTATTCTCTGCCCTCACCTTCGCGTAAATAAAATTTTTTAAACAAAGCTAACACTAGGTTTACCCTTCAAAAATAATTAGGGAATTACTAACAGGCATTAGCCCATAATACGCTTATACGGCAACGTACATTCTGTATATTGCTTTGAATAATCAAGTATCTCAGCTTTGGTTTCTAAGCTTAGTGGCGCCAACCTAAATACTTTATTTTCACATTCACTTTGTTTGTCGTCGTGATTTGAAATGCAATCTGACGTAGTTACGTTTTGGCGCGTTAAGCGCTCTTCATTTTTATAGCATAAGTGGTGTGCGTAGCCATGCATGGTTTGCTTAAATTCAAATAAATCGACAGGGTAATTTGCGACTAAGTCAGTAATCGTCGCTACTCCATCATAAGCTTTACTAGAAAAAACATATTTATTTACTGAAAAACCTGCAACAACAATTAAAATAGATCCAAAAATTAACTTCAAAATAAACCCCTTACTGCATTCTTAGTACTAATGTAGCATAAAAATGTATTCATAAAAGGGGTTTAGCACTAAATAATTGCTTTTTGTTAACTTAAACTAGTGATTTATTAACATCAGTTAAAGTTTGTACCGGATCTGACGATTGTGTGATCGGTCTACCAATCACTAAGTAATCGCTACCCGCTTCAATAGCTTGCTTAGGTGTCATAATGCGTTTTTGGTCACCCACATCACTACCAGCAGGGCGAATGCCTGGAGTAACTAGCTTAAACTCGCTACCTAATTGTGCTTTTAGCGCTTTCGCTTCTTGGGCAGAACATACTACGCCATCAAGCCCTGCTTCTTTTGTTAATTTAGCTAAATGAATAACTTGTTCTTGCGCTGATTTTTCAACACCCAAACGCTTTAGTTCAGCTTCGTCCATGCTGGTTAGCACTGTCACTGCTATTAATAAAGGTGCTTTATCACCAAACTTTTCAAGTGCCTGCTTTGCCTTATTCATCATTTCAAAACCACCTGATGCATGAACGTTTACCATCCAAACGCCCATATTAGCCGCTGCGGTGACCGCTTTTGCCACTGTATTAGGGATATCATGAAATTTTAAATCTAAAAATACGTCAAAGCCTAAATCGATTAACTGTTTAACGAATGCAGGGCCAAAATAAGTAAACATTTCTTTACCTACTTTTAAGCGACACGTATCTGGTGAGAGTTTTTTTACAAAATTAAGAGCCGCGTCTTGTGAATCGTAATCTAGGGCAATAAGAACTTTTTTTGTATCTTCTAAAGACATAACTATCCTAATGAATGGCAGTAAAGTTATAAATAGTTGGGGGTTATTAAAATCCGTCTAGGCCTCTACTTGGCACAATGGTTTCCCAATGTTTACAAGATGGGCAGTTCCAATAAATAGTGTGGCTTGTAAAACCACAATGTTGGCATTGAAAGTCTGGTTTTGTAGCTATATACGACGTAACTAGCTTATCAATTTCATCAAGTACTTCTTTGGTATTTGGATTTTTATCACCCATTAGCTGTAGTAAAAAACTAAAACCTCGAATTGTAGGCTGACGTTTTAAGCTGTCGGTTAAAAACTCAAATGCCTGTTTAGTATTTCCTTGCTCTAACAGTGCTTGGCAATGTTTTATTTTTATTAGCACCCCACCTTTATCGAGCAAGTCACATAATAAATCATGAAACTGATGTGTTAAATTTAACTGCTTATAACTATGTGCAAGCTGGTCAATAAACAAAGGCGCAAATAACGTAAATTGGCAAACGAGTTCACGCCAATAGTAAATTGCTTTTACGTAGTCTTCACTTGTGTAAGCCGATAACCCTAATTCGTACAAAGGGCGAACCGCTTTGTAATTTAAGCTAATGGCTTTGTTCATTAATTGCGGTTTATTTTCGCTTAAGGCAGCTTCGCTGTAAAAATTAGCAATTGCTTTAAAATGCTGCTCTTTAACGAATAACTCACTATGGGCTTCGAACATATTAATGCCCTTTTCCCACTCTCGGGTTTGCGAGTATAAAGTAATAATTGGGTCAAGTGCTTGTTCATGCCCAGCTTTAACAAGCCACACTAAATGCTCTTCTGCACNCGGCAGCTTGTTGTTCATTTAAACTTGGGTGTTTTAAAAGGAGTTCATGAATTTTTATTGCGCGGTCAAGCTCGCCTCTTCGGCGAAACATAGTAGCAAGGGTTGAATAGTGGTCAACAGAGTCAGCAGCCACTTCTAATAGGTTTATTAGATGCTCTAAGCCCTGATCTTCTTCTCTGTCTAGTAAAAACTTTAAGCCTTTACTGTATTCTGAAGTGATTTGGCGATTGAGTTGATGAGCTTGGTTTTTTGCACTATTTTTGCCCATAATCCAGCCATAACCGGCAGCAACAGGCAGTAGTAAAAACAAAAGCTCAATCATGATTAGGTGTCTTTATTAGCAATAAGCTTACTATTATTTTTTTCTGGCGCTAATTGTTTTTTTAAGCGGTAATTTTGCCACTTTAATTTAGAAAACAATTTAAAGCTAATAAAACACCCTATTATTACACCCAGTATAAAGCAGATACTTATTATTACAGCGAGTGGCAAGGTATTACTGGCAATAATATAATTGATTTGTACTAATTGTGGATTTTGAGAACCCAATAAAAATGCGCAAAATAGGCATAGTACAACCAGAATAATTTTTAATACCTTAAACAAGTAACTACTCCAACTGGTTAACTAGGCAATACTCTCGTTTACGCGGTCGCGTAATTCTTTGCCTGGTTTAAAATGAGGTACATGCTTACCATCAAGCTCTACTGTATCGCCAGTCTTAGGATTACGACCTGTGCGAGGAGCGCGGTAATGCAAAGAGAAACTACCAAAACCTCTGATCTCAATACGATCTGAAGTAGATAATGAGCCGGCCATTTGTTCAAGAATTTCTTTTACTGCATTTTCAACATCTTTCACTGGAACGTGTGCGTGCTGTTCGGCAAGTGTTTCTATCAGTTCTGACTTAGTCATAGCGTTTCCTTAAAGAGAATAGTGGAAGGGCAAAACTGCCCTTCCAATTAAAAACTAATTAGTAATTAGTCTTTTTGTGCATTTGCGAAAGCAGCTGCCATTGCGTTTTCAAACACTGGCTCTTCTTTCTTAAGCTTCTCTAGTACTTCTTTCTCTTCTGCTTCGAAAAGAGCTTTAACAGATAAGCTTAAAGTGCGGTTCTTACGATCAACGCCAACGTATTTAGCTTCGATTTCGTCGCCTACAGAAGCAACAGTTGTTGCATCTTCAACGCGCTCTTGAGCGATATCAGCTACACGGATGTAACCTTCAACGCCTTCGATAAGCTCTACAGTTGCGCCTTTCGCATCAACTTCAGTCACTTTACCTTTAACAATAGCACCTTTTTTGTTTGCATCAAGGTAGTTATTGAACGGGTCAGCTTCGATTTGCTTAACACCTAGAGAGATACGTTCACGCTCTGGGTCAACTTGCAATACGATAGCAGTGATTTCGTCGCCTTTCTTGAATTCACGTACAGCTTCTTCGCCAGGCGTGTTCCAAGAAATGTCTGAAAGGTGTACAAGACCATCAATACCACCGTCAAGACCGATAAAGATACCGAAGTCAGTGATTGATTTGATCTTACCAGTAACTTGGTCGCCTTTGTTTTGTAGACGAGCAAATTCCTGCCAAGGATTAGCAATACATTGCTTAAGACCAAGAGAAATACGACGACGTTCTTCGTCGATTTCAAGAACCATAACTTCAACAGTGTCACCTAGTGAAACAACTTTTGAAGGGTGGATGTTCTTGTTAGTCCAATCCATTTCAGAAACGTGAACTAGACCTTCAACGCCTTCTTCGATTTCTACGAAGCAACCGTAATCAGTAAGGTTAGTTACACGACCAGAAAGCTTAGAACCTTCTGGGTAACGACCAGCGATAGCTGCCCATGGATCTTCGCCAAGCTGTTTAAGGCCTAGAGATACACGAGTTTTATCTTTGTCGAATTTAAGAACTTTAACTGCGATTTCGTCGCCAACATTAACGATTTCTGAAGGGTGCTTAACACGCTTCCACGCCATATCAGTGATGTGTAGTAGACCATCAACACCACCAAGGTCAACGAATGCACCGTAGTCAGTAAGGTTCTTAACGATACCTTTAACTTCTTGACCTTCAACAAGGTTAGCAAGAAGCTCTTCACGTTCTTGTGAGTTTTCAGATTCGATAACTGCACGACGTGAAACAACAACGTTGTTACGTTTTTGGTCAAGCTTGATTACTTTAAATTCAAGCTCTTTGCCTTCAAGGTGAGTTGTGTCACGTACTGGACGAACATCAACAAGTGAACCAGGTAGGAAAGCACGGATTGAATCAACTTCAACTGTGAAACCGCCTTTAACTTTACCGTTGATAACACCAGTAACAGTCTCTTGCTCTTCACATGCTTTCTCAAGACGGATCCACGCTTCGTGACGCTTCGCTTTCTCACGAGAAAGGATAGTTTCGCCGAAACCGTCTTCGATTGCATCTAGTGCAACATCTACTTCGTCGCCTACAGCAACTTCTAGTTCACCAGCAGCATTTTTGAACTGCTCTGCAGGGATAGCACTTTCTGATTTAAGACCAGCATCTACAAGTACAATGTTATTCTCGATAGAGATTACTGTACCTTTAACAATAGAGCCTTGCTCTGCTTCAAAACCCTTTAAGCTTTCTTCAAATAACTGCGCAAAATTTTCTGACATACGAATATACGTCTCATATATTAATACCAATAAGCAACCATGCTGCATGGGGTTGTTAAAATAGCACTGGCGTCCTGCTGGTGCATAAAATGTGTTTAGCTTCGTTTAGGAAGCTTGCCTTGTGAGATAGCAATATCTACTAAAGTTATAACTTTATCAAACACTTGCTGAGCGTTAAGCTCGCTTGTGTCTATTTCAATTGCATCATCAGCAGGAACAAGCGGCGCAACGGTGCGATTCATATCGCGCTCATCACGAGCTTGAATGTCCTGTAATAGACCACTTAGTGTAACATCAAGGCCGCGCTCATTCAACTCAACATAACGTCTGCGCGCGCGTTCTTGTGCACTAGCGGTTAAATATATTTTTAATAGTGCGTCTTGAAAAACCACGGTGCCCATATCTCGGCCATCAGCAATTAAGCCCCGTTCGGTTTTAAACGCACGCTGGCGTCGAAGTAACGCTTCACGTACACGGGGTAATGCAGCCACTTTCGAAGCAGCTGCCCCAACCTCTTCATTACGAATTGTCGAGGTTACATCTTCGCCCTCTAAAATAACTTTTCCAGCATTAGTTTGGCTATCAACCAAAAACTGCACATCTAAGTTTGCAGCAAGCGGGACAAGCGCTTCTTCGTTGTCTAATGCTATTTGGTGATGAAGTGCGGCAAGGGATAATACACGGTAAATTGCGCCGCTATCCAATACATCCCACCCCAATTTGTCGGCTAACAAGCGACAAACAGTTCCTTTACCTGAACCACTTGGGCCATCAACGGTGATTACGGGCATTAATAACGCCTGCATTTAAAACCTCCTGCAATGCACACCTAAATAAAACCGCGATATTATACGTCACTTCTGCAAATAGATCCGCTTTAGTGTGTAACTTTTTATAATTATTTATAAAAAGCCTACTCACTCACTGATGCTAAAACCTTGAAAAAGGTTGGAAAAGTTTTATATGTACACTTAGGATCGTTGATTGTAATAGGCTTTCCGCCTACGGCAACCATTGCAAAACACATCGCTATGCGGTGATCGTCATACGTATCTATAGCCACATCATTGAATGCACTCGGTGGTGTAATTTCGATAAAATCTTCACCTTCTACAACCTCGGCACCCACTTTACGAAGTTCAGTTGCCATAGCATATAAACGGTCGGTTTCTTTTACACGCCAGTTATAAATATTGCGAATAGCTGTAGGCCCTTTAGCAAATAAAGCAACCGTAGCAAGTGTCATTGCCGCATCAGGGATAGCGTTAGCGTCAATATCTACACCTTTTAATTCACCTTTGCGAACAACTAAACGCTCGTCATACCATTTTATTTCAGCACCAACTTGTTCCATCACTTTAGCAAAACCAATATCACCTTGAACTGATTTAGCGCCCACGCCTTTGATTTCAATTTCGCCACCGGCAATAGCCGCTGCCGCAACAAAGTAAGACGCTGATGATGCATCACCCTCCACCATAATACGCTCTAGTGATTGGTATTGTTGGCCGCCTTTAACTTTAAATGTTGTATAGTCGCTGTGCTCAACAGTCACCCCAAAACGCGCCATTACATCTAACGTTATATCAATGTAAGGCTTAGAGACCAAAGTACCCTTAATGGTAATTTGCGTATCACCACTAAATAAAGGGGCAGCCATTAGCAATGCTGTTAAAAATTGGCTAGAAATACTGCCATCAATTTCAACAGTACCGCTTTTAATTTGCCCACCAATTATTTTTAGTGGTGGGTAGTCTTTATGTTTTGTGTAGGTAATATCGCCGCCAAGTGCTTGGAGCGCATCGACCAAGTGCCCTATTGGGCGCTCTTCCATGCGCGGCTCACCTATAAGCTCATACTCCCCAGCTACAGCTGCGAGTACCGCGGTTAAAGGACGATAAGCAGTACCTGCATTGCCTAAAAATAAAGGTTCACTTGGGGTTTTAAATACACCGCCAACCCCTTCTACGGTGGCTACAGTGCGATCATCATTAAGCGTTACGTTAACACCTAGTAGTTTTAATGCACCCAACATATGGCGAATATCATCGCTATCTAACAGGTTTTCTACAACAGTAGTCCCTTGAGCCAGCGCTGCTAATAATAAAATACGGTTTGATAGGCTTTTAGACCCTGGTAAGGTCACACTGCCATTTACACGAGAAATAGGCTCTAAACGAAGTTGTTCCATTAGCTGTGCTCCTTTGCAAATGCCGCCATAAAGTCAACCAAGGCTTGCACACCTGCAAGTGGCATTGCGTTATAGATACTTGCGCGCATACCGCCTACAATTCGGTGCCCTTCCAGGGCAAGTAAGCCGGCTTCTTTAGATTGCGTTACAAACTTTTCGTTTAAGCTTTCATCGTTTAGCCAAAACGGTACATTCATACGCGAACGACAATGCGTCGCTACTTTATTAGTATAAAAAGGCGATTCATCAATAAAGTCATAAAGCAGCTTAGCTTTAGCAATATTTTGTGCTTCCATTGCCTTAACGCCACCGTTTTGCTCTAGCCATTCAAATACTTCAGCTGCTAAATACCATGCAAAAGTAGGCGGTGTATTAAACATGCTGCCTTGTTTTGCTTCAAGTGCGTAATCTAAAATGCCAGGTTTAGCTAAACCTTCACGCTCAAGTAATGTTTTGCGAACAATAACAATAGCTATACCTGATGGACCTATATTTTTTTGTGCACCGGCATAAATTAAATCAAATTTATTTACGTCAATTTCGCGCGACAAAATAGTCGACGACATATCAGCAATAATAGGCGCTGTTGGGTGACTAGGCACATCAAAAATCTCTAAGCCGTCTACTGTTTCATTTGGGCAGTAGTGAATGTAAGATGCATCTGCAGGTAACTCCCACTGCGCCACTTCTTTTATAGAAAACAGCCCGTTTGCGTCATTTCTAACGTTGATTGAGTGGGTTTGAGTAAATTTATTAGCTTCATCAGTGGCACTTTTAGACCAAACGCCGTTCTCGCAGTAAACCGCCGTTTTACCATTTTGATGTAAATTTAATGGCACAGCGCTAAATTGACCGCGACCACCACCGTGCATAAATAACACTTCAAATTCATCGCTAATGTTCATTAAACGACGAAGACTGGCTTCGCATTTTGCGGTAAGCGCTAAAAAATCTTTACTACGATGGCTTATTTCCATCACAGATACGCCTAAGTCTTGCCAGTCTAAAAATTCTTTTTGTGCTTTTTGCATAACAGCTTGTGGAAGCATAGCTGGCCCCGCACAAAAATTATATTTACTCATTACCTTTGCCTCATTCCAGTAATTTAAACTCTTTTGATAAACAAAAAAAGGATTATTAATTTTTTTCAACATGATTAAAAAAAGCGGCCTTAGCCGCTTTTTCAATTTCAGTTATTCAGAAGGTGGATTATCATCCGTTGCTTCTTCATTTACTGTATCAACCGTTTCAACGTCTTCAATATCAACTAAGTCACTGTCTGTAACTTCAATCTCTTCGATACGTTGTAAACCAACTACTTGCTCTTCGTCAATAGTTCTGATCAAAATAACACCTTGGGTGTTACGTCCAACCGTCGATACTTCATTAACGCGGGTACGTACTAGCGTACCACGGTTTGAAATAATCATTATTTCGTCGTTGTCGTCAACTTGTACAGCGCCAACTACTGCGCCATTACGCTCACTCACCTTAATAGATACAACACCTTGTGTTGCACGGCTCTTAGATGGGTAATCTTCAAGTTGAGTACGTTTACCGTAACCGTTTTCAGTCACAGTTAAAATAGCACCATCAGACTTAGGCACAATTAACGACACTACGCGTTGGTCGTCGGCCATTTTAATACCACGAACACCGGTAGCAGTACGACCCATAGGGCGAACACCTTTGAAACGAATTTCAGGGTTGCCTTCTTCGTCAAGTACCGGGTTGCCGTTTTCATCAACAACAGCAGACTCTTCCGCTTCTTTAAAGCGTACCACTTTACCTGCATCAGTAAACAACATAATTTCGTTGCTACCGTCGGTAATATCAACCCCAATTAGGCTATCGCCTTCGTTAAGGTTTACCGCAATAATACCGCTTGCACGTTGACGGCTGTATGCCGTTAGTGGTGTTTTCTTCACAGTACCAAATGCAGTTGCCATGAAAATGTATTTATCTTCTTCGTACTCGCGTACAGGTAAGATAGCAGTAATGCGTTCATCATCTTCAAGTGGCAGTAAGTTAACAATTGGCTTACCGCGAGCGGCGCGACTAGCCAGTGGTAACTGGTATACTTTAAGCCAATACAAACGACCCGCAGTAGAGAAACATAAAATGGTATCGTGGGTATTAGCCACTAAAAGACGCTCAATGAAATCTTCATCTTTCATCTTCGTTGCTGACTTACCTTTACCACCACGGCGCTGTGCTTCGTAATCAGACAATGCCTGATACTTAACGTAACCTTCGTGCGACAGGGTCACAACAACATCTTCTTCGTTAATTAAATCTTCAAGGCTAATATCGTGTGCTGCCGCGTTAATTTCTGTACGACGCTCATCACCATATTGCTCTTTAATTTCAACTAACTCATCACGAATAACTTCCATTAAACGCTCAGGGCTACCTAAAATATGTAGTAGCTCAGCAATTAAATCTAACAGCGATTGGTACTCTGCTAAGATTTTTTCATGCTCAAGACCGGTTAGTTTGTGTAAACGTAAATCAAGAATTGCTTGTGCTTGCTGCTCAGAAATATAGTACTGACCATCGCGAATACCCAGCTCACTTGCCAGCCAATCTGGGCGTGCTACGTTGTCTTCGCCTGCTTTTTCAAGCATAGCTTGTACGTTACCTAAATCCCATGGGCGAGCTGTTAAGGCTACTTTAGCCTCAGCTGGGGTTGGCGATTTACGAATAAGCTCAATAATTGGGTCGATGTTGGCAAGCGCAATTGCTAAACCTTCAAGGGTATGAGCACGGTCGCGCGCTTTACGTAAATCAAATACGGTACGGCGTGTAACCACTTCACGGCGGTGAATAACAAACTCTTCAAGCATTTCTTTTAAGTTGAAACACTTAGGTTGGTTGTTAATTAATGCAACCATATTCATACCAAACACAGTTTGTAACTGGGTTTGTGAATATAAGTTGTTTAGGATCACTTCACCTACATCACCACGTTTGATCTCAATAACGATACGCATACCGTCTTTATCTGATTCATCACGTAGTGCACTAATGCCTTCAATTTTTTTATCTTTAACAAGCTCAGCAATTTTTTCAATTAAGCGTGCTTTGTTAACCTGATAAGGAATTTCGTGCACGATAATGGTTTCGCGGCCTGTTTTTTCATCGGTTTCGATGTCGGCACGTGCACGCATGTACACTTTACCACGGCCGGTTAAATAAGCATCTTCAATGCCTTTTTTACCATTAATAATGGCAGCCGTTGGGAAATCAGGACCCGGAATGTAATCCATTAATTCATGAATCGTTAAATCAGGGTTTTGAATAAGCGCTAAACAACCATTAACCACTTCAGTTAAGTTATGTGGTGGAATGTTTGTTGCCATACCTACCGCAATACCCGATGAGCCGTTAACGAGTAAGTTAGGCACTTTGGTTGGTAAAACGTCAGGAATTTGTTCGGTACCGTCGTAGTTAGGAACGAAATCAACCGTTTCTTTTTCAAGATCGGCTAATAACTCATGCGACATTTTTGCCATACGTACTTCTGTATAACGCATTGCCGCTGCTGAATCACCATCAACCGAACCGAAGTTACCTTGGCCATCTACAAGCATATAACGTAGTGAGAATGGCTGTGCCATACGCACGATGGTGTCATAAACTGCACTGTCGCCGTGTGGGTGGTATTTACCGATTACGTCACCGACCACACGGGCCGATTTTTTGTAAGGCTTATTCCAGTCATTACTAAGCTCGTTCATTGCAAACAAAACGCGGCGGTGAACAGGTTTTAAACCATCACGTACGTCTGGTAATGCACGTCCTACAATTACGCTCATTGCGTAATCAAGGTAGGAGTTTTTTAACTCGTCTTCAATATTGACTGGCAGAATTTCATTGGCGAGATCAGTCATTTGATATCACATTCCTTCAGTATCAGCTCTTAGCAACCCGGTATTAGGCGCCAAGAGTATTTGTTATTATTTCTAAGCGACCATGCTATCACAATTAATTTAAATTTACAGGCGCAAAACTTTGCGATTTATCAATTTAGCCCTATATAATGGCCTCAGATTGACGAGGAAGTATTTTATGACCGAACATCAAAATGTAGATAACGCAGAAATAGCAAAATTTGAAGCCATTGCAGAGCGATGGTGGGACCAAGACGGAGAGTTTAAACCTCTTCACGAAATTAACCCATTACGATTAGACTTTCTGGCTAACAAAACCCAAGGTTTATTTGATAAAGAAACACTCGATGTAGGCTGTGGTGGCGGCATTCTTAGCGAAAGCATGGCACGCATGGGCGCACACGTAACCGGTATAGACATGGGGCAAGAGCCACTCACCGTAGCAAAGCTTCATAGTCTAGAAACCGGTGTAAATGTTGACTATATAAAAGTACCAGCGGAAGAATTTGCAACCCAGCACCCTGCTCGCTTTGATGTAATAACCTGTATGGAAATGCTAGAGCACGTACCTGATCCTGCTTCTATTATTCATGCAGTCGCAGAGCTTGCCAAGCCAGGGGCTGATGTGTTTTTCTCAACCCTAAATAAAACACCTAAAGCTTATTTGTTTGCTATTGTAGGTGCTGAAAAGCTGTTAAAAATGGTGCCTGAGGGCACACACGATCACAACAAATTTATCAAACCTGCACAACTTATTGCATGGGCTGAACAAGCCGGTTTAAAAGTACGTGCCAGTGCTGGCCTGGGCTACAACCCGCTTTCTAAGCAGTATTCATTAAATACAGATGTGAGTGTTAATTACATTCTTCATTTTGAGAAGTTAGCATAATGGCTAGCTCTCATACCCCCTTAACTCCTTTTGAGTACGACGCTTTCTTATTTGATTTAGATGGCACCTTGCTTGATACAGCAGACGATTTAGGTGCTGCTTTAAATGCTGTACTTAAAAGTGAAGGTGTTGCGCAAGTTACGCCTGAGGCGTATAGAAAAGTAGCGTCTAATGGCGCCGGCGCACTACTTGAACTTGGCTTTAAAGCGCAATGGGCATCGCAACCACAAACTGAACGAATAAAACAATTAATCAGCCACTACAGCCAAAACCTAGCGACACACACCAGCTGCTTTGAAGGTATAGAATCATTACTCATAGCCCTTGAGAACCAAGGTATAAAATGGGGAATAATGACTAATAAGCCCGGGTTTTTAACCGATCCATTAGTGGCTGCTATACCCGCTTTAAAAAATGCACACGTTGTGATCAGTGGCGATACGCTCACCGAGGCTAAACCATCACCTTTACCCTTACTACACTGTACAAAACTGATGAACGTAGATCCTAAACGTTGCTTATACATAGGTGATGCTCAACGTGATATAGAAGCAGGTAAAGCCGCAGGTATGCACACAGCAACAGCGCTTTGGGGCTATATACCAAGTATTGATGAGGCCAAAGGCTGGGAAGCCGATTTTAACTGGCACAGCCCTATTGATGCTTTTAACCATATATAGTGCCATGTGAATTTTTAAACACTATATATTGTGATTGTGTTAGTTTTTATGCAAAGCTTGATGATAAAAAAAGCAGTCGAAATTTATTTTCAAAATGCGTAAATTTAGCAGATCATTAGTTGATTTTTAGCTATTTCAACTTAAATGATTGTTCGAAGGTGAGTGACTACTAACACAAATACGTTATCCCAAAGTTATCCACAAATAGGGGCAATTATGTCCCTTGCAAATCAGCTCAGACCACACTATCTTGTGATCTCTAAATTGAACAACACCAGATATTGTGGCCAAATGTTATTCAATTAAATTCGCCAATACGGTGAAACTTATAATAAATGAATACGTACCTTGCTTTGGCGAGGTATAAAGCATTGGTCAAAATACACAATTCCCAAGGAATACAGGCAAAGCTATGAACCAACAGTTATCTGTAAGCAAGCGTGACGGGCGTAAAGAGCCTCTAGATCTTGATAAGATCCATCGCGTTATTGAATGGGCCGCCGAAGGTTTAAACAACGTATCGGTTTCACAGGTTGAATTAAAGTCACACATTCAATTTTACGACGGTATTCGTACAAAAGACATTCACGAAACCATCATTAAAGCAGCAGCCGATCAAATTTCAAAAGAGTCGCCTGACTACCAGTACTTAGCTGCCCGCTTAGCTGTATTCCACTTACGTAAAAAAGCGTATGGCCAGTTTGAGCCACCACGTTTATTTGACCATGTTACAAAGATGGTTGAAGACAAACGCTACGATGCTCACTTACTTGTTGATTACACAGAGCAAGAGCTTGACGAGCTAGATGCTTATCTTGATCATTCGCGCGATCTTAACTTTAGCTACGCAGCAGTAAAGCAGCTTGAAGGTAAATACCTAGTACAAAACCGCGTAACGGGTGAGATTTACGAAAGCGCCCAGTTTTTATATATCTTAGTGGCTGCGAGTTTATTCTCTGACTACCCGCGCGAAACGCGTACTGACTACATCAAACGTTTTTACGATGCAGTATCAACGTTTAAAATCTCTTTACCTACGCCAATTATGTCGGGTGTACGTACACCTACGCGTCAGTTTAGCTCGTGTGTACTTATTGAATGTGGCGACAGCCTTGATTCAATTAACGCCACATCATCTGCCATTGTTAAGTACGTTTCACAACGTGCAGGTATTGGTATTAACGCCGGCCGTATTCNTAGCCATATCCGTAATGGCGAGGCGTACCACACAGGTTGTATTCCTTTTTATAAGCACTTTCAAACAGCGGTTAAAAGCTGCTCGCAAGGTGGTGTACGTGGCGGTGCTGCAACGTTATTCTACCCGCTTTGGCATTTAGAAGTAGAAAACCTACTGGTACTTAAAAATAACCGTGGTGTTGATGATAACCGTGTTCGTCATTTAGATTACGGCGTACAGTTTAATAAACTAATGTATTCTCGTTTAATTAAAGACGACTACATTACGTTATTTAGCCCATCAGATGTGCCTGGCCTTTACGATGCATTCTTTGAAGACCAAGACGAGTTTGACGCGTTATACGTAAAATACGAGCAAGACGAGTCTATTCGTAAAAAGCGTATTAAAGCGATTGAGCTTTTCTCAATGTTCGCACAAGAGCGTGCCAGCACAGGTCGTATTTATTTACAAAATGTGGATCACTGTAATACGCACAGCCCGTTTATTTCTAAAGTTGCGCCAATTCGCCAATCTAACTTATGTTTAGAAATTGCATTGCCAACTAAGCCGTTAAATAACGTAAACGATGAAGAAGGCGAAATTGCACTTTGTACGCTATCTGCATTTAACCTAGGCGCTATTGAGTCACTTGATGAACTTGAAGAGCTTGCTGAGCTTGCAGTACGTGCACTTGATAACCTACTTGATTTCCAAGACTACCCAGTACCGGCTGCACGTAATGCCACTATGGGCCGTCGTACGTTAGGAATAGGCGTAATTAACTACGCTTACTACCTTGCTAAAAATGGTAAGCGTTACTCAGATGGCAGTGCTAATGCACTGACTCACAAAACGTTTGAAGCAATTCAATACTACTTAATGAAGGCATCAAACGAGCTGGCTAAAGAGCGTGGCGCGTGTCCTAAGTTTAACGAAACAACGTACTCTCAAGGTATTATGCCAACTGATACGTACAAACGTGACTTAGATAAAATTTGTGATGAGCCACTGCACTTAGATTGGGATTCGTTACGTGCCAGCATTAAAGAGCACGGCATGCGTAACTCAACACTTAGCGCATTAATGCCTTCAGAAACATCGTCGCAAATATCTAACGCAACTAACGGTATTGAGCCACCACGTGGTCACATTAGCGTTAAAGCAAGTAAAGACGGCATTTTAAAACAAGTAGTTCCTGAGTACGAACGCTTAAAAGATAACTACGAGCTACTGTGGGATATTCCATCAAACGATGGTTACTTACAGTTAGTGGGCATAATGCAAAAGTTTATTGACCAAACTATTTCGGCCAATACTAATTATGATCCAAACAAATACGAAGGCGGTAAAGTACCTATGAAAGTCTTATTAAAAGACTTACTAGGTGCATACAAGCTTGGTGTTAAAACACTTTACTACCATAACACCCGCGATGGCGCATCAGATGCACAAGACGACACTCCAGAAGTGGAAGATGATGATTGTGCAGGCGGCGCGTGTAAAATTTAATAGTTAAACTTAAAGCGGGCTCTTTGCCCGCTTTGTCCTGATAGTTTTAGTGATAGTTTTTTGAGTGATAGACATGTCTTATACTACTTTTAGTCGTAACCATAATGATCAAATGCAAGAGCCAATGTTTTTTGGCCAAACCGTTAACGTTTCGCGTTACGATCAACAAAAATACCCTATTTTTGAAAAATTGATTGAAAAGCAACTTTCGTTTTTTTGGCGTCCAGAAGAAGTAGACGTAAGTAAAGACCGTTTAGACTTTCAAGCATTACCAGAGCACGAAAAGCACATATTTTTAAGTAACTTAAAATATCAAACGCTGCTTGATAGTGTACAAGGCCGCTCACCAAACGTTGCCCTACTTCCTATTGTGTCTATTCCTGAGCTAGAAACATGGATAGAAACGTGGGCATTTAGTGAAACTATTCACAGTCGCTCTTACACCCACATTATTCGTAACGTTACACAATCACCAGAACTTATTTTTGATGACATAGTAAGTAACGAAAAAATTAGCGAACGTGCTGATGCGGTAACCACCTACTACGATGATTTAATCAATGGCGTGTCGCTTTATAACCTGTATGGCGAAGGCAAGCACGAAATTAACGGTCAAACCGTTGTGATTAGCTTATTTGATCTTAAAAAGAAACTTTACCTTGCCATGATGTCGGTAAATATTCTTGAAGCCATTCGTTTTTATGTCAGCTTTGCGTGTTCGTTTGCCTTTGCTGAGCGTGAATTAATGGAAGGTAACGCTAAAATCATCAAGCTAAATTCACTACAAAAAACATCACACTTCACTGGTCGGTCGGCCGGGTGGCCACCAGAATCAAGTAACGAACCGACTTTTAACTTATGTGAAACATCACATAAAAACAGCATTGCTGCATAACACAAGTATTTATGTGAGGTTTAACAAATGAAATACAGCACCTTTAATCAAACACAAAACAACGCATTAGCTGAGCCTATGTTCATGGGTCAAAGCGTAAATGTTTCTCGATATGATCAGCAAAAGCATATGGTATTCGAGAACCTTATTGAAAAGCAGCTGTCGTTCTTCTGGCGACCAGAAGAAGTGGACGTATCGAAAGATAGAGCAGATTGGCAAACGCTAAGTGAAGCTGAAAAGCACATCTTTATCTCAAATTTGAAATATCAAACACTACTTGATTCAATCGCGGCTCGTTCAGTTAGTGCTGCTTTTCTACCTCTAGTCTCAATACCCGAACTCGAAACATGGATAGAGACATGGGCTTTTTCTGAAACTATTCATAGCCGTTCTTATACGCACATTTTGCGTAACCTATTTACTGACCCAAGCGAAGTGTTTGACGATATCGTTATTAACTCTGCGATCATCAAGCGTGCAACTAGCATATCTAAATATTTCGATGACTTAATTCAAATCACTCAAGTTTATAACATACATGGTGAAGGTATTCATGAAATCGATGGTAAGAAAGTCGAAGTCACTGAACGCAAAGTTAAAGAAAAGCTTTATTTAGCTGTTTGCTCAACAAACGCACTAGAAGCCATTCGATTTTACGTGTCATTTGCTTGTTCGTTTGCCTTTGCAGAACGCTCATTGCTTGAAGGGAATAGTAAACTGATAAAGCTTATCTCGCGAGATGAATCCGTACACCTTTCAAGTACGCAGGCCATATTAAACCTATGGTCTAGCGGTAAAGACGACTCAGAAATGAAGGAGGTGTCAGACGAACTAAAAGAAGAAGGTCGTCAGATATTTCTTGAAGTAGTTGAGCAAGAAAAGGAATGGGCTGACTACTTATTCAAAGATGGTTCTATGATCGGTTTGAATGCTAACATTCTGAAGTCATATATCGAATACATCAGTAACCAGCGAATGGCTGCAATAGGTTTAGATACACCTTTCGAAGTACATAGCAACCCACTACCCTGGATAAACTCATATCTCATAAGCGACAATGTTCAAGTAGCCCCTCAGGAAGCTGAGATAAGCAGCTATTTGGTTGGTCAAATTAATTCAGAAGTCGATGCAACAGACTTCGATGATTTTGATTTATAGTAGCTATGGAGTTGAAGATAGATGGCAAGTTGATTGGAACTTGCCATCCTGACAAAACAATACTTGAGAATATGGAGGCTCTAAAATTAGCGCCTTATTATATGTGCAGAGATGGATTTTGTGGAGCTTGTAGAATGAAAATAAAAAGCGGCAAAATTAATTACTCTTCAGAGCCTTTATGCTTTGTTCGAGATGGCGAAGTTCTTACTTGTTGCTCAAAAGCTGAAACTGATATTGATTTAGAAACAGATTAAGTAAGATGACGCTCAATTAAAGGGAATATCTTGCTCAGCGAACGCGCAAATAAACCATGGATAACGCTTCAAGTTATCCATGGTTTATTTACATCTAGACCCGTACTCACCCGCTAACAATGAAATTCTTTTTTATTTTTTAAAAGTTCTGAAAGATAACTGTTGCGCAAATGTGACTTGTTTGGCGCTTTGGTTATTGCTTTGAAGTCAGCTTCAGCTCCTACAAGATGAACTTCAATTTCAGCTCGTGTTATAGCGGTATAAAGCCAAGCTCGATCAACTATCCGCCCTTTTTGTAATGCAACAATGATACGTGAAAACTGTGAGCCTTGAGCTTTGTGTAACGTAATTGCATAACCTAATTGCATACAGTCCAATACGGCTTGCGTTATTTCAATCTTATCACCAGTATCAATTGTAACTTCACCATACCCTTCACCTACGGCTTGAACACTACTTAACGTTCCTAGAGTTCCGTTTTGAATACCCTCATGGTATAAGTTCTTAGTAAACAGTACTACATCTCCTTGACGCAAATTAATATATTGTTGCTCGCCATGCATTTTAAATTCAAGCAGCGCACCGTCAGCATTAATGGCTTCTTGCGTAAGTTTATTGATGTCGGCAACTAGTTTCTTTGTTGGAGCTATTATGCAACTGCTCGCAGGATATTGTTGATACAAATCAGTGCAAAACTGAGTAATATCTTCCTTCGCAGTTTCATGAAAGTAGATATTACCAGTTGTTAGCTGTACTGGAACGACTCCCTTATTGATCAGCTGTGAATACTCAGGAATACCTGTAGAACCGTCTTGGCGTTTGACTATATCAAGTGTAGTGTTAGCTACCATTTCAGATTTAATAACATCGTCAAGCACTTTACCGCAACCGATTGGTGGAAGTTGATCTGGATCGCCCGAAAAAATAATGCGAACAGATGGATGGATGTGCGTCACCACTCTATACATGGTTGGTAAATCGATCATACTTGCCTCGTCAATGACAAGAAGGTTTTTAGGATACTTGTTATTAGGCTCAATAGGCTCATTCTTTAAGAGCTTTGCAATAGTTGATGTTTGAAAGCCTATAGATTCATGCAATCGCATCGCAGCTCGTCCGCTTATTGCCACCGCGTATATCTCAAACCCCATTTCATGGTACGCACGAAGCGCTGTTCTTAAAACGGTTGTTTTACCCGTTCCTGCTCCACCTGTTATGCAACTAACTGAATTTTCCAAACAAACAACAACAGCTTTTGCTTGCATTGGAGTCAACTGGTAAGGCAGATCATTAACGGCAGTTTCATATGCTTCGTTTGCATCGGTATCATAGAGATAGTTTTGTCCAACCAATGAAAGTAAGCGCTTTGCTACAGCACTTTCCATCAGTAATTGAGCTGTAGGATGATAAGTGCAATTTTCATGGTTAATCACGTATCGCCCTTTCTGGTAGCCAATCTTGAACACCTGCTCACAAAGCTCCTTATCTTTCAGCAGAGTCCTTATATATGCCTTTATATTCCTTCGTGAGGTGTAAGTGTGACCTTTTTCAATTTGCTGTCGAATAGCCATCTCAAGTGCTGCAACAAGACGTTTAGTGTCATTTTTTTTTATATCACAAATAGTAGAAGCAATAACGTCTACGTCTCTGAAGGACATACCAAAAGTAACCAGCGCATAAGGATTAACACAGATAGCCTCAAGAGTTTCTTTACCATGAAACTTCAATAACCGTTGTTGTATTGTGGACGGTATATTGTACTTTGACATTTCATTACAAGCAGATAAATTAGCGTACTTGGCATAACCTTCGAAAAGAGCATCAATAGAGCTACAACTTAAATGCTCTCCTAGCAGCTTCCTACTTTCTAAGGTGTCTTTACATACGATATTATGAAAATCTAGCCCAAATCTATCCCAGAGAGCCCTAGCTTTACTTTCACCGATACCTTTAAAATCTTTTTCTTTAGCTATGAACGAAATCAGTTGTTCTCCCGTTTCGGGAAGAGAGCAATAGACATAAGCAGGGTTAACGTAGGTGTGTTGCTTTAACTATAGCCTTGGCTGATGATTTCGCTATACTCAGGCTCGCCTGTAACATTCCAGTGTTGGCCAATTGAAGGTGTAACTGGAAGTCGTTGCACTGTGGTTTTAACACTTACAATATATTTTCCAGAATTAATTTTATAGGAATCTGTCTTTAGAGGTACTCCAGAAAAAATCGTATACTCTTTCGATTTGTAGTTGACGCTCGTGACACGAAATTTCTCATTATTCATATGGCATAAACCCCATATCCGAAAGTGCTTCAGAGACTTCAGCGAAACGCTCTAACTTTAATTTAAGAGCTTTGTTTTCTGCTTTAAGCTCAATATTTTCCGCCTCAAGTAGTGCTAGCCTCCCTGTTTCTTTAGTTTTTTTTCTCTGAGCGGCATCATAAAGTTTTGGTTGGTCTTCACTTGAGCCTGAACGCTCAATCAAAGCTGGTAATATGCCTTTTTGTCTTAGTCTTTCTTCTAATGTCACCAATGCATTCTTTACGTCCACGTTTTCTTTAAGCGATGTCCGCCCGACACCACTCTCTTTTACTATTTGACCTCGGTGCAATTTTCCCCTATTAACTATCTGCTTAAAGTCTTCGTCAGACTGAGTGGCAATCCACGCATTAAGTTTATCTAAGTTTGACATTGTCAATATCGCTCCCCCCTACTTTTAACTCAACCAATTGATGTATGCGATACGCTGTACTTTCGGAAGGAACCATTGTATGAGTTGCTTTCGAATTATTTCCGATCTGTTTTTTTATTCTTTTAGGTCTACCAATATGTTTGCCATTAACTATGACTCTCTCGCGAACTTCGGGCGATTTAGATAAGATTAAACCCCGCTCAAGCTGTAAAAAGTCCTGCTCAAATTGATAGAGGCCTTGCGCTTTTTCTTAATGACATTAGTTTTATATTTGAAAGGCATTTTATCAGAAAGTGTTGCTTTCTAGACCATTCATAAAAATACCTAATATTTTTGATGTAGTGATTTGCTGTAGCCCGGTCGATATCCTTTGCTATCAACTGTTAAATAAGGTGCTCACATTAACGATAAGCTGGCAACCATTATTTTGCTTTATCGCTGTCACTCACAGCATAAACCTCATGCCAATCAACATTATTCGCTTCAATCCATTGTAAAAACAAGCTCATCGAATTTGCTAACGACTGCACGGTGATGAGCGATACACCACCAAGCGGGTTCTTCTTACCGCCGCGTTTGAGGGGCATAAAAAGCCCTTTATACCTGTGTTCTAGGAATAAATTGATTTCGAGAGTGTCCTGAATTCGAGCCAGTGATAACACTCTAGGGAAGCGTTCTACAACATGTTCTTCATGAAAAGCTACAGTGTGTAAGCTATCCCCATCAACATTAAGAAAATAAGGGAGACTTCCTACATTCACATTTCTGCGTACAACTCTCGGTTTAACGAACACAAGCTCACTCCATTGCAATGATGCATAAAAAATAACAAGATATTATCGAATGTCAATCAAAAACAATGGAAATTATGCATCATAACCATACCGCATACAGTGCACCATTTGTATATCGCAAAATATTTAGTTATAAGTTATCTTTTTTTGTATGAATATGCTTAAATCTAAAAACTAAGCTAAAACATTCGTGCTTTAGCAACTTAATAAGTGGTTTATATATTTTATAAAAGGTATAAGCTCCAATGTTTACAATACTTTGCGAGGTTGCTGATGTGTTTTCTGGCTATCCCTTTAGAGGAACTATTCCTGCTGATGAAAATGGGGATGTGCACGTAGTTCAAGTTAGAGATACACGCGCTACAGGAGAAGTTCTTCGGGATGAAATGGTTAAAGTAATACTTCCCGGTAAAAAGGCGCCAAACATGCTTCGTTCCGGTGATGTGCTGTTTGTTGCTAAAGGTGTAAAGCATTTTGCTGCTCTAGTTGAAGACTTGCCAGTAAATACAGTCTGCTCCCCACACTTTTTTTTGATACGAGTAAAACCTGAGCATCAAAATCGCGTAAAACCTGAGTTCATCTGTTGGCAATTAAATCAGCTACCAGCTCAGCGCTACTTCAGTACCACCGCTGAGGGGTCGTTGCATTTAAGTGTGCGTAGGCAAGTACTAGAGAACACCCCGCTAAAGCTGTTAGATATTAAAGACCAACAACTTATCGCAAACATGCATAAGTGCGCTATTAAAGAGCGCTCAGCATTACTTCAACTAATTGAAAATAAAAATAAAGAACAAGCAGCAATTGCATTAAATTTACTGAATTAAGATGTTTATAATTAACTAAATTAAGGTATTTCACGACTATGGAAACAACAATAAATCAAATCAATCAGGACGATATTAACAAAGCGGTGTGGAACGCCTGCGACACCTTTCGCGGTGTGATCAGTGCGGATACTTATAAAGACTTCATCCTCACCATGCTGTTTTTAAAATACATCTCTGATGTATACAAAGACGAATACAACAAGCTTATTACTCAGTATGGTGACAATCCCGATTTAATTCACGCCATGATGTCTAAGCAGCGCTTTGTATTACCTGAAGGCGCGAGCTTTTGGGATTTATACGAAAAGCGCTATGAAGCAGGCAACGGCGAACGCATTGATAAAGCTTTACATGCTCTCGAAGAAGCTAACGGCAGCAAACTTAAAAACGTATTCCAAGACATCAGCTTTAACACCGACCGCTTAGGCCAAGAAAAACAAAAGAACGATTTACTGCGCCACTTGTTAGAAGACTTTGGTAAAGACATTTTAAACCTAAGCACAGACCGTGTAGGCAGTTTAGATATTATCGGTAACGCCTATGAATACCTTATTAAACACTTTGCCGCAGGCAGTGGCGCGACCGCTGGTGAATACTACACCCCGCCTGAGGTCTCAACCCTTTTAGCAACCGTTTTAGAGCCAATTGAAGGCGACCAAATTTGTGACCCATGTACAGGCAGTGGCTCATTACTTCTTAAATGTGGTGCTATGGTGCGTAAAAACTCTGGCTCTAAAAAGTACGCATTATTTGGGCAAGAAGCCATTGGCTCTACATGGGCACTCGCCAAAATGAACATGTTCCTGCACGGTGAAGATAACCACCGTATAGAATGGGGGGACACCATTCGCAACCCACTACTACTAGATAAAGACGGCAACGGCTTATTGCACTTTGATGTGGTTACTGCCAACCCACCGTTCAGCCTCGATAAATGGGGGCATGACGATGCCAGCAGTGACCCTTACGGGCGTTTCCGCCGTGGTGTACCACCTAAAACTAAAGGTGATTATGCGTTTATCTGCCACATGATTGAAACGCTAAAGCCAGACACTGGCCGCATGGCGGTAGTTGTGCCACATGGCGTGCTATTTCGCGCATCAAGCGAAGGCAAAATCCGCCAACAACTGATTGAAGAAAACTTGCTAGATACCGTGATTGGCCTGCCAGAAAAGTTGTTCTTTGGTACAGGTATACCAGCAGCTATTTTGATATTTAAAAAGCACAAAACAGACAAAAACGTATTGTTTATTGATGCCAGTCGTGAGTTCAAATCAGGCAAAAACCAAAACCAGTTAACTCCTGACAACATTCAAAAAGTTATCGACACCTACAAGGCGCGTGAAAGCGTTGATAAATACGCATACCTTGCCAGTTTTGATGAAATTAAAGAGAACGATTTTAACCTCAACATACCTCGTTATGTTGATACCTTTGAAGAAGAAGCAGAGATTGATTTAGTGGCAGTACGCACTGAGCGTGTACAGCTTAAAAATGAGTTGCAAACCCTTGAAACAGAAATGGAAAGCTACTTAAAGGAGTTGGGTTATGGTGCCTAATGGATGGAACATAAAAACACTTGATTCAGTATCTAAAATAACTAGGTTAGCAGGAGCTGAATATTCAGATGTTTGGGCAACTGACCCTGATGGGGAGATTATAGCTTTAAGAGGCTATAACATTGAAAATAATAAAGTTAATTTAAGAGATGTTGAGCGAATTACTCAAGAAATGTCTATGAGGCTAAATCGCTCAAAACTATATAAAAACGATATTGTTTTTCCATGTGTAGGCAGTATTGGCAAAGCTTATTTAGTTGAAGAAGATAACAAGTTTCATATTAATCAAAATATTGCAAAAATAACTCCCAGTAAGGAATTAGCCCCTTTATTTTTGACTTACTGTTTACTAAGTAATGCCGCCATAAAACAGATTCTCAAATTCAACACCTCCTCATCGCAACCCAATGTGTTAGTAGGTAATTTAAGGAAGTTTCAGTTTGCGTTTCCGGATAGTAAAAGCGAACAACGCAAAATCGCCAAAATCCTATCCACTTGGGATAAAGCGATTAGCACCACCGAGCGCCTAATCGACAACAGCAAACAACAGAAAAAAGCCCTGATGCAACAACTGCTCACTGGCGCTCATACCCAACGTAAACGCCTACTTGATGATTCAGGTAAACCGTTTGAAGGTGAGTGGGAAGCAGTTAAGCTTGGGGACTTGTCGACAAAGATTACTAAAGGGACAACTCCATCGACAAATGGGTTCAGTTTTCAACAGCATGGGATTAATTTTGTAAAGGTAGAATCGATCTCTTCAACAGGAGCATTTAATAAATCTAAGTTTGCATATATAGATAATGACTGCCATGAATCCTTTAAACGCTCTCAATTAGAAAAGGATGACATTTTATTTTCTATCGCAGGTGCACTAGGTCGCACAGCTATAGTTGAAGACTCAATTCTTCCTGCCAACACTAATCAGGCTTTAGCGATTGTCAGGCTTGGCGAAAGACTTTCTGAGCACAGGTACATTAATTATTATCTAAACTCCCCTCGAATTACGTCTCTTATTAAAGGGCTTACAGCAAAGGCAGCTCAACCAAATTTAAGTTTAAAGGATGTTAATAGTTTAACAATATTACTACCATCGCTTAAAGAGCAGGGAAAAATAGCTGCCGTACTTACTAATGCCGATAAAGAAACCGAGCTATTACAACAACAACTTACTGACTTAAAAAAAGAAAAAAAAGCACTGATGCAGCAACTGTTAACAGGCAAACGCAGAGTGAAAGTAAACAATACAGAGGCAGCATAACGATATGGATATCACCGTACTAACATTTGATGATAGAGATGAATTTAAGCGAAAGGGAATCGCTGAAAAAGCGATTTCACTTTTGCAGGCGGACATCAATATTTCCCCTATAGTGATCGATGGTAGTTGGGGAACTGGGAAGACAGAGTTTTGTCATAAGCTTATTAACCTCATGCAAGGTAATAATTCGCATAATTTAATTTATATTGATGCATTCAAGGCCGATCATGCTGATGACCCATTAATGACTGTACTTGCCGAGGTCATCAAAGTTTTGCCAGATGATGAGAGTAAGCAAGGCTTTATGAAAAAAGCTTTACCTGCTGTGCGTTATGGCTTTAAAGCATCAGCAAAAGCTGTTGTGGCACATGCTTTAAAACAAGATTTTGCAGATGTTGCAGATGATTTTGATAAAGAGATTCAAAAAGCCGCAGACAAAGCTATTGATGCGACTGTTGAATCAGTATTAAAAGATCACGTGAAAGCAGAAAAAAACTTAAAAGCTTTACAAAATGCATTAGCAGATATTGCGACTATCAAACCTATTGTATTGTTTGTCGATGAACTTGATCGATGTAGACCTAACTTTGCTGTCGATATGCTTGAAATTATAAAGCACACATTTGATGTAGAGGGCGTTGGCTTTGTTTTGATCACCAATACGAAGCAACTTAAAGCGTCAATAAATCATTGTTATGGTCATGCAGTTGATGCTCAAAGATATTTAGATAAATTTGTTAAATTCACTATCGCTCTTCCTGAAACAGTCGATACCAATGCTCACCGTGAAAGTATTGCTGCAATTGAACACTATAAAAACTTAGTTAGATCAAGCCATGTATTGGAAGATATGAAGCTATATGAATGTGGCTCAATTAGAACAATAAAACAAATTATTATTGCCAATAGATTATCCCTAAGAGAAGTAGAGACTATTGTTCGACATATAGAAATTTATGTAACTCTAGCCCAATCAAATAACCTTCAAAGCAATACAAATTTTGGATATAAAGTGCTTACCATACTGGCTATTGCAATTTATAGCATTCAGCCCGAAGTAGCTTTTTCGATACTACAAAAAAGAATTGATGCGAAGGATATTGGTAACTGTCTTGGTATATCAAGTTTGTCAAATGACATTCAAGGTCGCCCTGATGAGCACGAACTAATCTGTTATATGCTTGGGTGTACTGCTTTGCATAATAAAGAGCATTATACTCCAACAGACAATGTCGATGTATGGAAGGAAGAAAGTGCTCGATACTTTCAAGGTGGATATAGGCGAACAGATGACTTTGCATCTATTTGCGCTGAAGCGATTCAAACGCTGACAATGTGCTAAAGGATTAGAAATGACTACGACAGTTAACTTTCAGGAAGAATTCAGTGCAAAAATACCAGCACTGACTCTCTTATCCAACCTAGGTTACATCTTCATTCCACCAAGTGAATGCGAGGCGTTACGTGGTAATACCTTAGCAAGCGAAAAGAAGAGCACTCATCAGGTTGTTTTACTCCCTGTAATGCGTGCTTTCTTAGCAAAGCAAACGTTCTCGTTTGCAGGTAAGCAACATACATTATCTGAGGCGGCCATTGATAAAGTGATGCATGAGCTGAATCCTGCTATGAACTTAGGGTTAAAAGCGGCTAATGAGAAAATCTACAATGTATTGATGTATGGCGTTAGCGTTACTGAATTTATCGATGGTAAAAAAGCCTCGCCCACTATTAAGCTGATTGATTGGCATAATATTGATAACAATGCCTTTCATTGTACCGAAGAATTAGTAATACAAAATGCCGAGGGTACGGGCAACCGCAGACCGGATATTGTGTGTTTTGTAAATGGATTGCCATTAGTGGTGATTGAGGCAAAACGTCCCGATTCAAACAAAGAAGGTAAATCGACCAATGCTGAGGCAATTTCTCAGCATATTCGTAATCAAAAGCAAGATGAAATTCCTCATTTATATGCCTACAGCCAGTTATTGTTGGCCATAAACGGGCATGAGGGCTTGTATGCAACGTGCGGCACCCCTGAGAAGTTTTGGGCAAAGTGGAAGGAAGAACACTCTCACTTAGGAATAGCCGAAGCAGAATTTGTCAGGTTAAAAAATCACAAATTAAGCAATGAACAATTAGATGGACTGTTTAATCATCGCCCTACAAAAGATAAAGATGATTACCTATCATTGGTTACTGCGGGTGAGTTAACAGTTACCGATCAAGATAGGCTTATTGTAAGCTTACTGCGCCCTGAGCGCTTATTAGATATGACCCGCCTGTTTACCTTGTTTGATAAAAAAGCAGGCAAGATTGTCGCTCGATACCAGCAGGTGTTTGGTATAAAAGCACTTATTGAGCGCATAAACACCTTCGATGACACTGGCGCTCGTGAAGGTGGTGTGATTTGGCACACCACAGGTAGTGGTAAGTCGTTTACTATGGTGTTTTTATCCAAAGCGCTTATATGGCTTGAAGAGCTAGCGCAATGCCGTGTAATTATTGTGACTGACCGCGTTGATTTAGAAGACCAGTTGAGCCGTACGTTTGCATCTGGTGGTGTACTGACCGACCGCGATAAAAAAGATGCGATGGCGACCACAGGTAAGCGTTTGGCCGAGCAAATTGGTCAAGGTAACGAACGGGTTATTTTCTCGATCATTAATAAGTTTGGCTCTGCCATAAAACACAAAGACTGTTACAACGATAGCCCTAATATTATTGTATTAGTGGATGAAGGTCACCGCAGCCAAAACGGTGAAAATAATATCCGTATGCAGCAAACCCTACCTAAAGCGGCTTTTATCGCCTTTACAGGTACGCCGCTATTAAAAGACGATAAAACCGAAAACAAGTTCGGTAAAATCATTCACTCTTACACGATGCAACAAGCGGTTGAAGATAAAACCGTAACCCCACTTTTGTATGAAGAGCGTATACCAGAGCTAAACGTTAACGACAAAGCCATTGATGCGTGGTTTGAACGCAGTACCAGTAAGCTGAGCGACAAACAAAAAACTGATTTAAAAAGAAAGTTTTCGCAAAAAGGTCAGATTTATCAAACTGCCGATCGCATTATGTTGATTGCCTATGATATTGCCGACCATTTCCAAAACTTTAAGCATCAAGGTTTAAAAGGTCAGTTAGCTTGTGACTCTAAAGCCTCTGCAATACGTTATAAAGAGGCTTTAGATAAAATTGGCACCGTTACGTCGGTTGTTGCAATGTCGGCTCCTGACACGCGTGAGGGGCATGATGTAGTTGATCAAGAAAGCAAAGACATTGTACAAAATTGGTGGAAAGCCAATGTTGATAAAATGGATGAAAAAGCCTACACCAAAGCCATTATTGAAGACTTTGGCAGAGATGACGGCCCTGACATCATGATAGTGGTTGATAAACTGCTAACGGGCTTTGATGAGCCAAAGAACACCGTACTGTATATTGATAAACCTCTAAAAGAGCACAACCTTATTCAAGCCATTGCCCGTGTAAACCGTTTACATAGCAAAAAGCAGTTTGGTTACTTAATTGATTACCGAGGCATTTTAAAAGAGCTTGATACCACTATTGAGAAGTATCAAGACCTTGCGGAGCGCACCCAAGGCGGCTTTGATATAGACGACCTAAAAGGTTTATATAACCGAATGGATACGGAATACAAAAAGCTTCCGGGACTGCACAGTGATTTGTGGGCGATATTCGATGGTGTTAAAAACAAACAAGATGGCCCCGCTTTACGCCAAGCACTAGCACCGAAAGTGCATGAGGTTGATGGTAAGCTTACCGACACCAACCTTAAAAAGCGTGATGATTTTTACTCAATACTCACGGCATTTTCAAACTGTATGAAAGTAGCGCTACAGTCAGCCACCTACTTTGAAGATAAGTCATTCGACAACAAGCGCGACCTATACAAGCGTGACTTAAAAGCCTTTGTAGATTTACGTAAACAAGTACGTGAGGATGCCGACGAAACCATTAACTATGATGAATACGCAGAAGATATCCGTAGCTTGCTCGATAAACACATAGCGGGTATTGAAGTAAAAGAGCCAGACGGGGCGTATTTAGTCGGTAACTTGGGCAAAGACGTTAAACCACAGGATATGAGCGATGACGAGGCTCGTAACCAAACAGATAAAATCACTGGCCGTATCACCAAAATGATTGAGCAAGACTTAGCTGATGATCCGTATGCACAGGAATATTTTTCTAAGATGCTTAAAAAGGCCATTGAAGATGCCAAAGCGATGTTTGAAGCGCCAGTAAAGCAGTACATATTGTTCGCTGATTTTGAGCAAGAAGTAAAAGACCGCAAAGTGGCTGATGTTCCCAATGACTTTATGGATGACGCAGGCAAGTTAAACAAACATGCCCAAGCCTATTTTGGCCTGTTCAAACATTTATTCGATAGTGCATTTTTAACTGAAAAGGCACTGGATAATGAGAAATTGGTAGCGCTTGCTTTTGATATTGATGCCGTCGTAAATGACGCGGTTGCTGAGTATTCCATTAACCCTGCGGAAATTGAAAACGCCATACACATGAAGTTATTACCCATACTGTTTGCTGAGCTTGGCCTTGATAACGCACAAAAACTGATTGAAGAAGTGTTAAAGATAACCCGATTAGGCATAGCTAGAGGCTAATGTAAGTGACGCAAAAAACGGTANCGCTGCTATTCATTCTGAAAAAAGCAGCGCAACAACCAAAGAACACGGTGTTTTTACTTATGGTAACGACACCATTCGCTATGAGGTTATTCGTAAAACAAAGCCTAGTGATACCGCTAAAAAAGTAGCACGTAAGGTCATTATTAAGGTTCACCCTGATCAGCGTGTTGTTGCGACTGTGCCTTATGATGCAAGCGAAGGTGCTATTGTTGATGCCATGCACAAGCGTGCAAGGTGGATATGGCAAAGTATTAATGACTTTGCAAAGCAAAAAGACACGGTATTGCATAAGCGTTATGTAAGTGGCGAAACCCAATTTTATTTAGGTAAGCGCTATGTACTCAAGGTCATTGTTGATGCTGAGCAAGCGCCCAGTGTGAAGCTCAGTCGAGGTAAATTAAACGTCACAATAAAGCATGAAATAAGCAAAAATACTGCCCCGGATAGTCAAGGTAGCCGCGCTGCGAAAATTAAACCGCTAATCGATAAATGGTATCAGCATAAAGCAAAAGCTATTTTCCATGAGCGACTAGCCGCACTACTTCCTAAGACCACATGGGTAACAGACATTCCGTCTTTTCGTGTAATGGCAATGAAAAAACAATGGGGAAGCTGCTCAGCCAAAGGCAACTTAATGCTCAACCCTCACCTAGTTAAAGCGCCGAAAGAATGCATTGATTACGTGATACTGCACGAGCTTTGCCACATCGCAGAACACAACCACAGCGAGCGTTTCTGGCGCTTACTCACACAAGTAATGCCCAATTGGAAAGAAGTAAAAGCCAAATTAGATGATATGGCAGAGATGTATTTGAATGAATAAAGTAAATTCAGCATAGTAATAAGTTCGAAGGCCCCTATAAACTATACAAAATAAGATAGAGATTCTTAAAAATATTTCTTACTATTTTCGAAATCGATTATCCCAACTCACATAGCGTGTTTAAAGCTTAGCTATAGCCAGTAATATTAGTTACAGATAATTGTAATATAAGATTAGCTGAACAGTTCTAGTATTATAATTTTGCGACAATGCTATTTTTTTATTTCAAATACAGAAGGAAATATGTCGTTTGCCTCACAGTTTAATAACACCATTATTTCAAATACTTTTTCACAAGATATAGCTATAGATCCAGTTTCAACTCTACTAATGTAACTTTGCTCTACGTTTAAATTATGGGCCAACTCTGCTTGGCTCCACTCTTTTTTTACACGAGCTAACTTTATATTTTTACCAATTATTTCTATAACCGATCGCATTTCAACAATCCCGGAATTCTAAAAATAGAATGATCCCATATTGATAGCAATCAACATATGCAATATATTACATATAATATACACCATAATACATAAAAGGTATGACTATGGAATTTGAACTAGACTCATTCTTTGAGGCAGTTATTGCTATGAAAAATATAGACTGCTTTACATCGAAAGAGATAGCCGTAAGTTTTTGTTGTTTGACTAAAAATGAGTGCTATGAACTTACCAATATAGAAAAAAAAGTAATTGAGCTAACGAGAAAATTTACTAAAACTGGTTTATTGAAAGAAATGAGAGCTGAAGGGAGTCAATATACTACCTATAAGAAAACAGATTTATTTTATGAAATACATAAGTGCTCGAATACAGTGGCCCAATTAAAAGCTCACTATTTACGAGATTTGCAAGCGCAACGTAACAAATGCAGCTTTGAAGTATTAGAATATGAATCTCAACGTGAAAAGTATTATGAGTTATATGAATATCATCATAATTTAAAGGAAATTATGAAACCCGCTTCAAAAAATTTAGAAGAGCGTTATAACAGCCTACTGCACAAACTAAACGTTATGGATCAACTTATAGAAATATATCAAATAGAATTAAATACAGAAGAGGCCTTAGTCTAAGCGATAATAATTGAAGACTTCACCTGATAAGCCGCTTTGGGCGGAAGCAGACGGTCGGTTAAACTCGTTTTTGGACAAAAACGTTTTAGGTAGTCAGCCGTATTAGGTGAGTTTCGCATAAAAATTTCTATGGGCTAATGCCGCATTTAGGTATGGCAACGCTACTACAAAGCTGAACCAGACCACCATAAACACAAAACCCAACGATGGAATGAAAAATGCCAAGTGTTGGGAATCATGCTTAAATGCTTTATTATAAGCTAAACTTACACTGTACGCTTCAACGGTTTGGGAAGAAATTTATCAATTTCTTCATCACTGAAAGTCATTTCCTCCATCTCTTTTAGCGCTTTAGACGCCTCAATGTATGCTTTGCTAACCGTACGTGGTGAACCTTTATAATGCTTATGAAGCTCGATTTGAAGCTTATCTCGTTGCACTTTGATAGCCTCCACATCAATTGTTTGAGACTTAATATCGGTAATAAGGGAAAAATACTTTTCTCGGATATTCCACACAGATACCGCTGTATCTGCATGCTTCTGTGCTAGAGCACCTAAGTCATACTTTTTTACGTATGCGTTGATAATTGTAAGTACTAGCGAAATCAGTGCTGAAGCAATACCAATAACTTTATTTTCACCGAATACCGCAATAAAAACACCTGAAGTAGTAACTGCTGACAATACAATTTGCCAAAATTTAATTCGATTTTGCCTTTTGTTCAATATATCTGCACACTTCTCATGTGTTTTATGAGTCCAAACTACTCGACCAAAACATTCACGTATTTGGGATTCAAGAATTTCAACTTGGGAATTTAGTTCCATAGATTTCACGCCACTTGAGGTTTGCTGATGCGCTCATATTATCACGCTCATAGTCTAATGCTTCAACAGCGATGTTGTAGCAACGTAGTGCTTTATACTCGAATTTACCTTTGCGCCAAACATACTGAGAACTACCAGGAGCTAACCAATAATTCTTATCAGGATCTTGGTCTTTGAGATACGCAAAGAAGTCTCTGGTCATCCAATCATAGTAAGTAAAAGACTTGTCCTTGTGTTCCCATTGCTTTAGAAAGTTATAAGCAAGTGTGTCAATCAATAGACCTCCAATTGGCACGTCCCATTTGTCTTTCCAAGCTCGAGCCATTCGGCATAATCGCTTTAAGTTTTTATTCCAGTGATTGTTTGCTGAATTTATTTCTTTAATTTCGGCTTTTGGATTTGTAACTTTCCACTTACCGCCGTCATTAGTGTCTGGATATGTAAAAGACTCACCATCTTTATTGATGAAAGCTGGCACAATTTCATAACAGATTCCGTCTGTAAAATTCAACTTAACAACTTGCCCATCACCACCAATATGAGTTGTTGAGTATGTTTTCTTGATTGAGTCCCTTACAGCTTGTAAAAGCGCAGATTGACCATTGGTCTGATAACCACTGTATTTCTGGTACAGCTCATAAGGTAACTGGATAATCATATCAATATCGCTGACAAATATATCCGTACCTCTTCCATAAGAGCCAACAAATAGACTATAACTCGTATCGCTATCCAAACCTCTGAAGTCAGAGTTAACTCTTTTTGTTATCTGCTTCGCTCTGTAGGATACATTAGAAACAACATCACCTGACATACGTAATGCTGAACAAAACGTAGAGAATTTCTCAGAAATACTCATAACTCTCCTTTTACTAATAATGCTTAAAGCTGCGGCTGTGAAGCACAGTCCGACAGCCCTTACTTGTTATGTTCTTTATTAAGAGTGTATTCAATATCACCACTTCTGAAATCTTCGAGAACAGCTTGAACAAAATCAATCGCATTAACAGATATAGAGAGCTCTTGCCTACTTAACTCCCATAGAACAGTAAGTTTTTTAATCTTAAGTCTTTCTTGTGTAGGCAAAACTACAAAGGCATTTTCAGGTGAAATAACTTCCTTCTTTGGGGTATTTAGTTCAACTAAATTGGCCACAACCTTCGAATCTAACCATTTTCCAATAAAACTTACTACACCATCTTCTTCAATTGAAGAATCATAGACATTGAATGATATTTGACTACCATGTTTATCAAAGTATTTCTTCGTATCATAATCTTTTCCGTCAAAAGCTAGTTTCATATCCAAATATTGGTTCTGATACAGTTCTCCATTCACATTTATAATCTGGATATATCCATCCCAGTCTGTACCTTGTGGCGTTCTAATTCTCTTTAAATTTATTTCATAATGACCACAAAAATCGATTACTCCAGATTGAAAGCCTTGTGTAGTAACTATCAGTCCTTGGCTATTAGGAATGTCATTTAGCAGGCCCAACATATTTCTTGCGTGTATTAGTGAAACAGGTTTCGAATAATATTTGCATTCAATTAAGATTTTATGACTCACTCCTGCGTATCGATACTCCCAAAAAACATCTATCTTATGCTCAACACCAGATTTCCCTTTTATTTTCACATCGTGTTGCACATCAATATTCTCTACGCCTTCTGACTCAAGAATTGCTCGATATATCTTTTGAGTTAGTAACTCATAATCTTTAGATGTTTCGCAAAGTTCCAATACTTACTCCTTGAACATAACGCTTATCTAACCAGCGAAAAATAGCAGGCGAAAATAAGCGACGAAGGAGTGCAAGCCTGCTATTTTGCGTCCTTTGGTTTAGGTTAATTTCACCTGTGGAAATCTCGATTAAAAATTTCACGTTTTTTTTGATTTATTGAATAATTCCCTTCAAATACTTGCGGACATACTGACATAGAGTAATCAATTACCCCATAGTTTCCATGTTTTAAAACTACACTTTCTAAATCTTCCATTAACTCTGTAATTACAGATTTATCAATTGCCAAATCATCCCCGATAGCAACAATGTTTACTGTCACGGAAGCTGAACTCGTGTAATGGACATCTAAATGATAAATGCATTCTTCAAGTTTAACTTTAAACTTTGAGCTAGTTTGACTTTCTCGAACTAAACTCCATTCACAATTTAAATCTTCTAGATAATAATGCGGCATAAAACTCTCCTTAATAAAGCTAACTTTTTATAGCGCGAATCGCGAGTTTTTATACCACAGCGTCGCTCGTTTTTCTGCATGACTTATTTGTAACAAACTTCTTAACTAATTGCCAATACAACAAAAATACAGTGACTCTAACTTTTTCCTCAGGGTAAAAACGAGCGATTGGGTCGTTTTCCTGACTATGCAAGCAATATACTTTGACGAAATAGAAAAGTAATTGTGAGCGGCCGATGTTCGCTCTTGTTAGGAATTCGCCTAAACACGTTTTGGGGCAGAAACGAGTTACGCTTGAATGACTATACATGTCACTTAGCCGAACTTCGACAGCAATACGAATATTGAACTATATTGCTCTAGTTACTCCAATTGGCTGTTAAGATATACGCATACCTCATGTAATTGATTGAGACATCCCGAGAATAAAAAACTTAAAGCGGAAGCTCCTCCAAATACCTTATTTGACTTGTGCACCCATTCATTAGCTTGCTCCCTTTTTGGAAATAAAAGCCCTAGGTTTTTATATATAATTATGAAGCAGGAAATACGCTCGAGTGTCTCCGTGCTGAGAGATGCAGATTCATTGCGTTGCCAGTCTTTAAAAATTTCAGGGTGAGGGCTTCCTAATAAAGCCATTTGCTGAGCCTCGGTTACATTCCATTCAGACATAATGTTAAAAAAAGTTTTTAAAGCCACTCGAGCGACTTGTTCTGATTTCATATCTAGTTGATTAGGTTTAAGTGGCATAACATCTTCGATTATTCTTAATCAGTATTGAATAAGTTTAATCCAATGGAAAGTTAATGAAAAGTAATCCTTTTACCAATACATATGAGTCTAACTTTTTATAGGTGGGTGATATTTAGTCTTAGCTAGTACATCTAATCATATTTTATCATATCCGAACTTTATAACTTAGGCATCAACCCAAGCCCTAAAGGTAATGCGAGAATGTATTGAAACCCAAGGTGTGTTTAAAACGCTTTATGTAGACAGAGCTGGTATATTCGGCGGGCCAAAGCGTTGCAACTTCTCTCAAATGCAACGCGCCTGTGAAGAATTAGGTATTGAAATAATTTTTGCTAATTCACCACAAGGTAAGGGGCGTGTTGAGCGTGCGTTTGATACCTTCCAAGACCGACTTGTGCCGGAGCTTAGGTTAAATAATATCAATGATATTGCTGGGGCTAATGCTTACCTTAAACATGTCTTTATTCCTCAATACTGGCAAACTAAAATACAAGTGAAATCGAAACAACGTTCTGAGTTCACACCATTATCAAAACACACCAACCTAGACGATATCTGTGTCATCAAAGATCACCGTAAAATACGTAATGATCATACCTTCAGCTATGACAACAAATTTTACTTGATTGATTCACCGCTCAAATACTCGATTGCCAATCAAAAAATAGAAATTAGAAAAACGAGCAAGAAAGAGTTTACTGCTCACTTCGCTGGACGACAGCTTAAAATATCAGAGGTAAACGAACCAAGTAAACTTGCATCAGAAGACTTGGCTGTACAGAAAAAGCTTGAAGTATTAGCGCTAATTGAGGAGCTTGGAAGTGTCAGTGCAGCCTCACGTCAAAGTGGCGTATCGCGAGATACTATTCACCGTCACTTAAAGCTGGTTAAGCAAGGAGGGGCTGATGCTTTAAAACGTCAAGAGACTCCAAACCTGCGACATAAAAATTGTGTAGATCAAGCGATAGAAGATGCGGTTGTGCAATTCTCAATTGAGCATCCACATCTTGGTCAACAGAAAGTCGCAATGAAGCTGACTGAGTCACTTGGTGTTGATATTAGTGCAGGTGGTGTGCGCAGCATGTGGCTTAGAAATAACTTGAACACTACCGCACTGAGAGTTGAAAGATCGCAAGTGTTACAAGAAACCGCACAAACTGTAGCCAGTTAAATAACTGGCTGGTATGCTATTTACGTCAAAGTCGCTCGGTAATTAGACCGACATAATCCCTTGGTAATCACA
>NZ_AUTO01000301.1:0-6228 GCF_000498055.1 Pseudoalteromonas sp. TB51 | reverse complement strand
CCAAACCAAAGTATACCCACTGCCATTGATGCCTGCGGGCGCGCACCAAACGATATAAGCGCCTATAGCAATGAGCCACACATACCAGAGCGCGGCGGTTTAAGCGCATTGACCCAAGCTGCAACACTTCGCGGCTGGCAAAAAGCCCTTGCGGTAGATGAGCACGCTGCTCTTTCGCTAAGTACTATTTTAGCCCCAGCCATAAAGCTCGCGCGCGAAGGCTTTACAGTATCTAAAAGCTTGCAAGCAGGCTGCGAAAAGCTTGCCACCGCTTCAAACACTAACGCTGCCTTTAAAGAACTTTACATACCTAATGGTAAACCGTTGCAAGCGGGCCAACATTTTAAAAACCCAAAACTTGCCAGTACCTTTGAACACTTAGCCGAGCATGGCTTAAACGCCTTTTACCAAGGCCCTTTAGCAGAGTCGTTTGCAAACGATTTAGCTGCCGCAGGCAGTGCAATTACACGCGCAGATATTGCCAATACGCAGGCCGATTTAGTAACGCCGCTTAGTGCTAATTTATCGGGCATACAGTGTTATAACTTACCCGCCCCCACGCAAGGCGTGCATTCTCTGCAAATAATTGGCGCTGTTAATAAACTAAAACATTTAGCCAAAACAGAGGCCGATTGGATGCACTTAATTGTTGAGGCAACCAAACAAAGCTTTACGCACCGCCCTACACTGTGGGCCGACCCAGACGCGCTTGGCGATGATTATAAAAACGCACTAAATGATGAGCGCTTAAATGCGCTTGCCAGCAATATAAATATGAGCCAAGCCAAGCAATGGCCATTTAATGCAGAGCCAGGCGATACCGTTTGGATGGCCGCACGGGATAAAAACGGCCAACTCGTGAGCTTTATTCAAAGTGTTTACTGGGAATTTGGCAGCGGCATTTTGATGAGCGAAGGCGGCTTTGTATGGAATAACCGCGGTTTAAGTTTTAGTTTAAATAGCAACGATGCCAATGCCTTAAAAGCGCATAAAAAACCAGCTCATACACTCAACCCTGCTTTAGCAAAATTTGACGATGGTCGGCGCCTTGCCTACGGCACCATGGGCGGCGAAGGCCAGCCNCCACAAACACAAGCTGCGGTATTTAGTGGTTACGCATGGCGTAATAAATCAATTACCCAAGCAGTCAGCGATCCGCGTTGGTTATTAGGGCGCACCTGGGGCGATACAAGCACAAATTTAAAGGTAGAGCAAAGCTTAGTAATTCAAGTTAAACATGAATTAAATCAACGTGACCACGACTGGGTAAGCGTTGATAATAACAATGAAATGATGGGTCATGCAGGTGCCATTTTAGATACGCCTACCAGCCTTGAAGCAGCCACCGATCCTCGTTCAGATGGTCGCGCAACAGTAACTACAGCAGGAACACAATGACAGAAATAATAAATCAATGGCCGATTATAGCGGCCTTAATAGCAACCGGTATTTTTGCAGGTATTTTAGCAGGCCTATTTGGTGTAGGCGGCGGCATAGTAATTGTGCCTGTGCTGTACTTTTTACTGCAAGGCTTTGGCGTAAGCCCTGAGTCGGCCATGATGATAGCCACAGCGACATCGCTTGCCACCATAGTGCCTACTTCTATTTCGTCGATTCGCTCGCACCATGCCAAGGGCAATATCGACCTTGCTTTAATTAAATACTGGGCCCCGTTTATTTTGGTAATGGCCGTGATATGTAGCTACTTAGCTCATTCTATACGCGGTAATGCGCTGGTACTTATGTTTGCCTGTATTGCCATTTTAGTAAGTTTAAACATGTTATTTAGAGCCGGCGCGCCTGCCCTAGTTAGTAAATTACCAGGTAAATTTGGCCAAGGCATTATGGCCAGTATTGTCGGTGGTTTATCGGTAATGATTGGCATAGGTGGCGGCACTATTGGCGTACCCATGCTAAACGCGTTTAACGTACGTGCTCATGTTGCCGTTGGCACCGCTGCTGTATTTGGCTTATTAATTGCGTTACCGGGCGTTATTACTTTATTAAGTATTGGTACTACACCCACCGATGCGCCGCTTGGCACGTGGGGCCTTGTAAACCTACCTGCTTTTATACTTATTATTCCGCTTACTATTTTGTTTGCCCCTATTGGCGTAAAAATTGGTAGCAAGCTAGATCAAAAACAATTAAAACGCGCCTTTGCCGTTGTATTAATGATAACGGGCATTCGTATGCTTATTCAGACTCTGGGAGCCTAAAACATGTTTAGCGACACGCAAATTCAAACTTTAAACCCGCCACAGCGATTACTCATGGGCCCAGGCCCAATAAACGCAGATCCACGCGTGCTACGTGCTATGTCGGCGCAGCTAATTGGCCAATACGACCCAGTAATGACCGGTTTTATGAACGAAACCATGGCCCGCTATCGCGAAATTTTTAAAACCAAAAACGAATGGACCATGTTAGTTGATGGTACATCGCGCGCGGGCATAGAAGCCGTTTTATGCTCTATTTTACGCCCAGGCGATAAAGTACTGGTGCCCATTATGGGGCGCTTTGGCCACTTGCTTGCTGAAATAGCCGAGCGCGTAGGCGCAAAAGTACACACCATAGAAGTTCCATGGGGCGAGGTATTTACCCCCGAACAAATAGAAAAAGCAATTGTTGATGTAAAACCCCATGTACTTGCTATGGTACAGGGCGATACCTCTACAACCATGAACCAACCGCTTGAATACATTGGTGATATTTGCCAAAAACACGACGTATTATTTTACTGCGATGCCACCGCATCAATTGTAGGTAACGATTTACCCGCCGATGAGTGGAAACTCGACGCGCTTTCGGTTGGTTTGCAAAAATGTTTAGGTGGCCCGTCTGGCTCTGCCCCTATAACACTGAGCGATAAATGCGCCGATTGGATCCAAAAACGCAAAAAAGTAGAAGCGGGTATTCGTACCGCGCAGCATACCGACGGCACCGAGCCATTTGTACGCTCAAACTACTTTGATTTAGGCATGATCATGAATTACTGGGGCGAAGAGCGCCTTAACCACCACACCGAAGCCACCAGCATGCTGTATTGCGCATCAGAATGTGCTCGCATTGTTATTGAAGAAGGCGTTGATAACTGCGTTGCCCGNCCCGCCACAAGTTACACGGCGATGCCATGCTAACGGGTATTCAAGCGATGGGCTTAAACGTATTTGGCGACTTAAACCATAAAATGAACAACGTAGTGGGTGTTTATATACCCGAGGGCATTAATGCTGACCACGTACGCGGACAAATGCTAACCGACTTTGGTATTGAAATTGGCACCTCGTTTGGGCCGCTGCATGGCAAAATTTGGCGTATTGGCACCATGGGTTACAACGCCCGTAAAGATGCCGTATTACAAACATTGGCAAGCCTAGATGCCTGCTTACACGCCAACGGCTATAAAGGCCCTAAAGGCGAAGCCGCTATTGCCGCCCTTGCCCATTATAAATAAAAAAGGATTTAGCATGACGATTGCAAGCCCCCTCCATGAGCCATTATTAAACAGTGAGCTGGCTAATAAATTTGCCGCGCGCGCGTTATTGCGCTGTAAAACGCTCAGTGGCCTATCGCAAATGCAAGGTGGCATTCACCGTGTGTATTTATCTAAAGAGCACAAAGAGTGTAACCGTGTCACTGCTGAATGGATGGCTGAGGCGGGCATGCAATCGTGGCAAGACGAAGTCGGCAATTTATGGGGGCGCTTAGCATCATCTAACCCAAACGCTAAACGTTTAATTATTGGCTCACACCTAGACACCGTACCAAACGCCGGTGCATTTGATGGTATTTTAGGGGTGTTACTAGGTATTGAAGTAGCCGCCATTGCACACACGCTTAAGCTTGATTTACCATTTCATTTAGATGTAGTGGGCTTTTGTGATGAAGAAGGCACCCGCTTTGCCACCACGTTAATTGGCTCAAAAGCACTGGCGAACGAGTTTGACCCCCAGTGGTTAAATATACAAGATACAAACGGCATTAGTATGCGCCAAGCCATGCTTGATTTTGGCCTAAACCCTGATGATTACGCTAAAGCCGCCCTTAACAAAAACGAATTACTCGGTTATTGGGAAACCCACATAGAGCAAGGCCCAGTGCTTGAATCGGTAAACCAGGCGCTAGGCGTAGTAACCGCTATTGCTGGCGCCAAACGCGCTATGATCACCCTAACAGGCCAAAGCGGCCATGCAGGCACTACGCCAATGAACTTACGCCAAGATTCGTTAGTTGGCTGCGCCGAGCTTACCCTTGCCATAGAGCAGCTAGCAAAAAACGCGAGTAATGGTGAAGTCGCCACCGTAGGGCAAATTCATGCTTGCCCAGGCGCTACAAATGTTATTGCCGGTAAAACGACTATAAGCCTAGATGCACGCGCACAAAATGATGCCGACCTAGCAGTATTACTTAATGCAATACATATCCGCGCCGATCAAATTGCAACATCGCGTAATTTAACGCTTGATTGGCAATGGACACATGCGGCCGACGCCGTAGCGTGCGACACTCAAATTCAACAATTGTTTAGCAGTGCCTGTAAATTGAATAACCAAGCCTCGCCTTCACTTGCCTCTGGCGCTGGGCACGATGCCATGGCTATTGCCCCTATTTGCCCTGTAGGCATGCTATTTATACGCAGCCCTGGCGGGATAAGCCATCACCCCGCAGAAGCTGTTATTGATGAGGATGTAACAAAAGCCCTTAGCGTAATGTACAGCGCACTCATGCTGTATGTAAAAGAGTTAGAAAAGTAACTAACGGTTATTAAGCGCAGGGTAGGTTATGTGCTGTTAGCTTAGCCCTGCGTATTAAACGAGGCTGTGGTTATTAATTAAAGCCAGTATTTAAAGTCGGAGTTTAAAACTTAATTAAGGCTTAAACCAAGCTCATTTAAACTCGCTTCAAAGCGCTGCCATTTTCTATTTATTTTACGCTTAGCCGATGAGCTCACGTAATTACTAATAGGAAAAAACTCAGTATTACCAATATCATCAACAACAACACACCGCTCAATGGTGCCGTTATTATTAACACACGCTATATTGCGTGGTTTTATTTCTTTGGTGATCACTAAATTGTGTAATAAATAATCTTTTAAATTTAATAGTGGCTCAGCTAAGGCTTCACTATTTGGCTGATTTAAATAATATTCTAGCGTTTTAGCCGGCTAATTATTTGCATCAATGTGATTACCAAGGGATTATGTCGGTCTAATTACCGAGCGACTTTGACGTAAATAGCATACCAGCCAGTTATTTAACTGGCTACAGTTTGTGCGGTTTCTTGTAACACTTGCGATCTTTCAACTCTCAGTGCGGTAGTGTTCAAGTTATTTCTAAGCCACATGCTGCGCACACCACCTGCACTAATATCAACACCAAGTGACTCAGTCAGCTTCATTGCGACTTTCTGTTGACCAAGATGTGGATGCTCAATTGAGAATTGCACAACCGCATCTTCTATCGCTTGATCTACACAATTTTTATGTCGCAGGTTTGGAGTCTCTTGACGTTTTAAAGCATCAGCCCCTCCTTGCTTAACCAGCTTTAAGTGACGGTGAATAGTATCTCGCGATACGCCACTTTGACGTGAGGCTGCACTGACACTTCCAAGCTCCTCAATTAGCGCTAATACTTCAAGCTTTTTCTGTACAGCCAAGTCTTCTGATGCAAGTTTACTTGGTTCGTTTACCTCTGATATTTTAAGCTGTCGTCCAGCGAAGTGAGCAGTAAACTCTTTCTTGCTCGTTTTTCTAATTTCTATTTTTTGATTGGCAATCGAGTATTTGAGCGGTGAATCAATCAAGTAAAATTTGTTGTCATAGCTGAAGGTATGATCATTACGTATTTTACGGTGATCTTTGATGACACAGATATCGTCTAGGTTGGTGTGTTTTGATAATGGTGTGAACTCAGAACGTTGTTTCGATTTCACTTGTATTTTAGTTTGCCAGTATTGAGGAATAAAGACATGTTTAAGGTAAGCATTAGCCCCAGCAATATCATTGATATTATTTAACCTAAGCTCCGGCACAAGTCGGTCTTGGAAGGTATCAAACGCACGCTCAACACGCCCCTTACCTTGTGGTGAATTAGCAAAAATTATTTCAATACCTAATTCTTCACAGGCGCGTTGCATTTGAGAGAAGTTGCAACGCTTTGGCCCGCCGAATATACCAGCTCTGTCTACATAAAGCGTTTTAAACACACCTTGGGTTTCAATACA
>NZ_AUTO01000300.1:0-4582 GCF_000498055.1 Pseudoalteromonas sp. TB51 | reverse complement strand
TAGACATAATGACTCCCACACGGTGTTAGCCTCCGCTTTTCGTGGGTTAGCTTAATTCAAAGCCAGAGCCATAATTAGTTTGTCAATTAACTAAACAGCAGAGGCTAACATGAATAAACATAGCATACTTTTTATCGGTCTTGATACACATAAAGAATTCAATGAAGTCGCCTATATTGAAGAACATAGAGGTGCGCAACCTGTTCATCTTGGCCGAGTTTCGTCTTCCAAAGTGGCCGTTCAAAAGCTTGTTCGTCAGTTCGAATCGAAATACTCTGGCGCAACACTTCATTTTGTTTATGAAGCAGGCCCATGTGGTTATTGGATTTACAGGTTAATTACCAGCCTCGGCCATTGCTGTTACGTGGTGGCGCCCTCTCTTATTCCTAAAAAACCTGGTGAGAAGATTAAAACCGATAAACGTGATGCTCTTAAGCTTGCTAAATTACTTAAGTCTGAAGATTTAACACCTATCTATGTTCCCGAGCCTGAAGATGAAGCTGTACGCGATTTATCTCGTGCACGCGAAGTGGCAATGAAGGACTTAAAAGATGCCAAATATCAATTAAAGGCGCTGTTGCTTCGCAATAATATCAATTATAAAGGCACTGCGAATTGGTCACAAAAACATTTACGTTGGCTCACTGAGATTGTGCTGCCACACCCCGCTCAGCACATCGTCTTACAAGAATTTTTACACACAATTACCGAACGAATAAGCCGACTTGAACGGCTAGACAATGAACTAACACACCACGTTCACCAGTGGCGTTATTATCCTGTTGTCAAAGCAATACAAGCTATGCGTGGTGTCCGTTTGTTGGTCGCCACTGGCGTTGTTGCTGAGCTTGGCGATTTATCGCGTTTCGACCATCCCCGTAAATTAATGAGTTATCTCGGTCTTGTACCCAGTGAACACTCGAGTGGTGGCAAACGCCATATTGGCGCCATCACAAAATGCGGAAATGGCCGAGCAAGACGCCTTCTTGTGGAAGGTGCACACACTTATCGGTATGCGGCAAATATATCAACAGATATGCAAAAACGACAAGAAGGCTTACCAAAGGACATTATTGATATTGCGTGGAAAGCACAGATTAGGCTCTGCAAACGCTATAAAAAAATGATAGCCAAAGGGAAACACTACAATCTGGTTGTTACCGCCATTGCCCGAGAAATGATTGCGTACATATGGGCTATTGCAAAAGAAGTGGTGCTTACGCCAGTGAATACAAAACTTAGATTGGCAAGAGTACCCGCATGATAAACGTATTAGAGTTAATGCATGGGATCAAGCATCGGGTGTGGCACAACCACCGACGGCGTTAGGATGGCAGTGCAGCTAACGCTGCATTGAACCACGAACATAGACTGAAGACAGGTGCCACGACGAAATAAGTAAGGTCTGCTCTGTTACTAGAAATAGTAATAACCAACGAATATCAGCAAGATAACCGACGACATTACTTGCTTCATCCTATGTATTAACTCGCTCTAATTCGAGCTAAAGTAATTATGGCTTAAAAAGTTAGGCAGGGATCAGTGCGTTTAACTTGACAGTGGGAGTCATACCAACGCCTTTTTTAGGGGTTATAAAGCGCACTAATGCTTCCATTCCGGTAAGTTTACCTGTGCGAATATTCATTTTTGGTTGGTAATACACTTCAAAATGGTTTTCTTTTAGACCAAAGCGCATTAGGTTTTCTATTTGTAAGCGTTTAACCGCTTGGCGGTTCATGGTGTCGTTAAAAAACAGGTAACTATTGCCTTTCTTTTTAGCATGATACATTGCGGTATCAGCGTTTTTTAATAACAGCTCTGGCGTACTGCCATCTTCGGGGAATAACACTATGCCTACGCTTGAGGTAATAGCGAGCTCGTGGCCTGCCATTTTAAATGGGGTCGCAATTGCAGCTAAAAATTGCTTTGCCATGCGAGTAATAACATGAATATCATTAGTATCTGCCATAACTAAGGCAAATTCATCACCCCCTAGGCGGTAAAAAACATCATTCTCTCGGGTTAACTTATTTAATCGCATAGCCAGTTTTGCTAATAGGCTGTCGCCTAGCTGGTGGCCCAATGAATCATTAATCTTTTTAAAGTTATCTAAATCAAATACCAAAAGGGCATGGTGGGTATTTTGTTTTACTAGCTTTTGTAGGTCGGTAAAAAATAAATTTCTGTTAGGTAAACTGGTCGTACGGTCTCTATTTGATAAATTATGCAGTTGCGATTGTGCATTTTTACGTTCGGTTAAATCTGAATAAACCACTACATAGTTTGTTATTTGGTGTTGATCGTTTTTTATCTCATCAATAGAAATCTCTATGGGCAGTAACACTCGCTCACTATTGCGCAGTTTTACCTCTTGTTGAATTCGCTCACGCTCTCGCACTATATTTTTAATGTTTTCTGTGTAGCTTTTATCGTAACCAGGTAAGTTAAAAGGCTTTTTGAGATATTGCTCTCTAACGCCACCAAAAAGCGTTAAAAAGCTGGGGTTAATATCAACTAAGTTAAAGTTTTTATCATATATAGCAAGTGCATCAGTGAGTGATTCTACGCACTTAGCAAATAAATTGAGGCGCTCTTGTGTTGATTTTAACACTGAAATATCGCGCACTGTGCCGGTCATTCTCAGTGGCGCTAAGTTGGCATCTTTTTCTATTATTTTTCCGCGGTCTAATACCCAGTGCCAGTGGCCAAAGGTGTCTTTAATACGGTAAGTGGCTTCAAAAAAAGCAGACTTTTGAGCAAAGTGTTTTTTTAATAAATGCTCTACTGAGGCAATATCGTGTGGGTGGATCAAGCTTTTATTTGGCGGAAAACCCATTAACGTTGTTGAATCCATCATGTATTTATCGTTAATACGAATAACTTCGCCTGTTTTTATATTCCAATCCCAAAGCGTATCGCCACTGCCTTCAACCGTGCTTTTTAAGCGCTTTTCTGAGAGGCTGTGCTGTAACCGAGAGCGCTTTAATTTATAAATTACAAATAATAGGTATGGCAAAGCCAGCGCAAGTAGGGCACTGGCAATAATTAAAACGGTGTTGGTATTTATATTAAAGGCGTGTTCAAAGGCAACCGCTGCGGGTGCTAGGCTTAGCAGCAACCAGTAAAAACCACATTTTATTGTTGTTATTTTTATCATTTGTTTTATTACTACTAATTAACAAATGATAATTTAAATCATGCCACTTGCAGAGTCAAAGAGATTGCGAGCAAAGCGGCATTTTTTGCGATTTATTTACTTTTGCGCTACTTAATAACTCATATCTTGGCCTATCTTTAGAAAAAGTAGCTATGGCATAGCTTTTCATTTCTTCTAGGCTGAGGGCGTGCAGTGCCTCTAGCAGGCGTTTTTGCATATGAAAGTCATGATCTTTATTGCCTATTGCAAGCCAAAAGCGCTGTGAGCGTAACCGTAAGTTTTTATCTTTTTCAGCAATATGAGTTGTCAAACCTTGTTTATGCTGCTGCCATGTTGTTTCATCTAGGGAGTCTAGGTTAGCAATAAACTGGCTTACAAAATGATTATGCCTGTGCAGTAGAGTCTGAGCTTCAAATTTTGGTGATTGAATATAAAAAGCAATACCGGCGCGGGTGTTAAATGGCGCATAGCCAGAGCCAACTAAGTAACCTAGCTGTTGTGTGGTTCTCAGCTCGTTAAAATAGTCTTGGTTAATTATATGATTAAGTGCCATTAATTTAACTTTTTCACACACTTCTGCACTTTGTGCTTGGTAGTAAATGACCATGGCGTTATCACTGCATGGCAGTTCAAGTTCGCAGCGAGTCACTTGGTCTATCTCGTGTAGCGGGCGTGTTAAATCTTCAATAGCCGTGGCGTTTTTTAAATGCTCTGCCACTTTTCTATGAAATACCTTCGCGTCTGCTTGTTGCCAATTACCGTGTAAAAATGACTCAACATGTAAGGCTTTAAAAAAGTCGGCTCTAAATTCGTTAAATTGCTGAAAACACGTATTTTTAAGTGCAGTGGCTAACTCGTCGGGTTGTGGGTTCCATGGCATTATTTTGGCACCTAACACACTAAATAATTCACTCACCGGTTTATTTTGGTTGCTGTTGCGCCAGTGCCTTACCAGTTGCTTTTTGTATTCGGCAAAGCGGCGTGCGCAAATATCAACATTAAATAGCGCATCAAGTAATTGCTCCACCAACTCTAGCTGACTAGTCGATAGCCCAGCGGTGTGCAACGTAAGCCCGCCTTGATGAGAGGTTAAATGATAACTTAAACCTGCCAATTCTGCGGGGTAAAACTGCTCGCCAACACTGTCCATAAATAAGTCACTAAAAAGGCGCGTTAATGCCATGTGCTTTACATCTTTTACTGCAAAGTGCGAGTCCATTGCTAAATAAAAATGACCTTTGGCCACTCTAAAGGTGTTGTCTTGTTTAAACCAAAAGTCAAACCCAGGCTCTTTAACTAACAGTAAAGGCTTGGTTTGAGGTTTTTCGACTTCGTATAGCACCACTTCTTTTGTTAAATAGGGGTTTGCTGTGGGCAGCAGCATAGTGCTCAGCGGTTTATTTATATGCGCAAGCGACTCCAGCC
>NZ_AUTO01000299.1:0-39873 GCF_000498055.1 Pseudoalteromonas sp. TB51 | reverse complement strand
CTCCAGCCAATGCGGCGAAATTGGCTCAACTTTGTAAGGGGTGTTGTACCACGCGGTGGTGTGCTCTGCCTCTACGCCTGGATGAATAAGTACTAAGCGCATATTATGCGGGGTAAGCCATTGCATCGCCATTTCGTGAGTGGCTTTATTAAAGCCCTCCATTAAGTAATCGCCTTGCACATAGTTAGCTTCGTCGTAGTGTTGCATATTAATGCTTAGGTTACTTACCCAATCTATTAAGCGCGATTTTTCTTGGTTATCAAACGCAATTTGTAACAGGTTTTTTTTATCTTGATACAGGCGCGGTAGTTTGTCGGTGTTATCGTTGATTAGACAAATATACTCAAACACAATTTCTATTATGTCTTCAAAGTATTCAATGCCTTCATCGGTAAGCGCCATGCTAATGTTAAAATCTTTAAAGTTACTGCCATTTATACCGCCGCCGGCAGAAAGTGCGTTAATCCACCCTTGTTCTTTTAAAATAGAGTACAGCGAGCCTGCGCCTTCGTAGCCTAGTAAATGGGCTATAAAGCTGACGGTTTTGTGGCGATAAAAGTCATCGATATTTGGCATAGCAAAACTAATAATGAGTTTTTGCATGTGCTTGTGTGGTTCAATGTGCAGTACTTTGCCAATATCTTGCGCGCGATATAATGGCTCCTCAATAGGGGCTTTAAGCGCACCTTTATGGCCATTAATGCCACTAAAATAACGATGCGTCCACTGCGCGAGTGTATCAAGCGGTTCGTTGGCACAAATTACCAGTGTCATCCACTGCGCTTGATAGTGCTTATTAAAAAAATCTCTTAACTCGTCACTAATGCAGCGCTCTCTATCGGCGAGGGTATGTAAATTACCCACCGAAAATTTAGCAAAGGGGTGGGCTGGGTTTACGGTTTCTTTATGAGCCTGATAAATACGACGCCCATCATCTTTTATTTTTAATTTAAACTCAGCCTCTATGGCATTACGTTCTTTTTCGGTTTCAGCTGGGTTTAATAATGGAGCAATAAAAAAACGGCTAAATTGCGCAAGTGCTTTTTCAATGGCTTGGTTATTAATATCAAAGTAATAGCACGTGTGTTCAGTGCCGGTCCAGGCGTTGGTGTTCCCGCCCGATTGAGACACAAAATTATTAAAGCTTCCAGAATCAGGGTATTGGTCGGTACCTAAAAAAAGCATATGCTCTAAAAAGTGTGCAAGGCCTTGCCTGTCAAGGGGGTCATCAAAATGGCCAGCGTTAACCGCTATAGAAGCAGCGGCTTTAGTTGAATCTTTATCTTGCACTAATAATACTTTTAGCCCATTGTCGAGTGTAATGGCGCGGTATGCTCTGTTATCATTGCGGCTGATATTCAAATGATGCTCCTGAAACTAGACGTTTACTTGTTAACAACAGATGATAGCTTCAGGACAGCGAAAAAATAGCGAAAAGATTTACCTGAATATCATGAGAGAATTATTCTTTGGAATAATAGTTAATATAGCGGACAAATGGGCAAACTGGCTACTGTTTTATATTCATTAATCGGTTGATTTTTTATGAAAACAATCTTAATTATGCGCCACGGCGAAGCGACACCGATGCAAGCTAACGACGCAGCAAGAAACCTAACTCCGAAAGGCCATGCAGAAGCAGAAAAAATGGGCTTATGGCTACACAAACACTTTTCTGTTGATGCGTTATTGGTAAGTCCTTACTCGCGCGCGCAGCAAACGGCTAAAGAAGTTGAAAAAAACAATGTATTTAAATTTAGTGAAACCTGTAGCGACATAATCCCCGAGGGAAAGCCACAAATAGCAGCTGATTATTTAGAAACACTTATTGCCATGCATCCTCAGTGTAATACCTGGTTGGTGGTCGCCCATATGCCTATTGTGAGCTATATAGTTGATCAGCTCAGCCCGGGTAATATGCCTATTTTTAACACCGCAGCAGTTGCTGTAATTCAGTATGACGAAACATCACAGCGCAGTGAATATGTAAATATTAACGCGCCTGCCAACATATAGAGAAAAGAGATAACAATGAGTATAGAACGCCTTGAAACGGGTGCGCGCATGAGCCGTATAGTTAAACATAATGGAACCGTTTATTTATGCGGACAAGTATGCAGCGATGCAGAGCAAAACATTACAGAGCAAACGCAAACTATGCTCGACAAAGTAGAGGCCTTACTTGAGCAGGCGGGGAGTTCTAAAAAGCATATGCTAAGCGCAACTATTTACGTTAAGAGCATGGAATATTTTGCCGATATGAATGCAGTATGGGATGCATGGGTGCCAGAAGGTTATGCACCAGCACGCGCCTGTGTTGAAGCTAAAATGGCGCGCGATGCGCTATTGGTCGAAATTTCGGTAGTGGCCGCACTTAAATAAGCGATTTTATAAAAGCACAGCAAGCCAAAACGAAAAGCTTACAACACTAAGCACCGTTGAAAGCACCACTGCACCGGCGAGCGTAACTTGATGCGTATTTAATTGGCTTGCAATTAAATACGCATTAACGCCAACAGGCGAGGCGCTTAGCAATACCAGTACGTTACGAATTTGCGTATCTAGTACAAACATCCACGTAGCTGCTACACACACAGCAGCAGGCAAAATCAGTATTTTTAACAGTGAAGAAATAAGGGCCGGCTGCCAATTTGCTGCCACCTTATAAAGCACCAAATTAGCGCCTAACACAAATAAAGCACATGCAATAGCAGGGCTGGCGAGTAGCTCTAAGGCATTGGCTAAATTCGCAAATAATGTAATTCCCGACACATTTAAAAGTAATCCACAGCCAATACTTAACACAATAGGGTTAAGGACCATGTTTTTAGCAAATTTTGCCCACGAGAAGTCAGCTGTGTTTCCTTTCGCGCCTATTAAATAAGTTAACGCAAAAAGCAGCGTACTATGAAATGTGATGATCATAAAGGCGATAGCAATCATGTCTTTGCCAAGTGAAGCAATAACAATGGGTATACCCACTAACACCATATTTGAATAACTACCGGCAAGACCAAACACACTATGCTGTTGATAATTTCCAGCATTGGCTTGTTTAGTTAAATAGTACCTATCAATAAGTATGCCCAAAGCAAATACCGCTAATACAGGAATATAAAAGCTTAAAAATGCTTCGAGGCTAATACTTTGATGCAAATTTATTTGCGACATATTGAGCATTAAAAAGGCGGGTAAGCTCACATAAAAAGTAAATTTACTTAAGCCGGCAATATGCTGCTGATTAAAAAACTTAAAATAACAACAGGTGTAGCCCAGTGCGACAATAAAAATTAAGGGAAAAATAATCGAAAAAATTTGCACGTATTCTTCCTTTAATTAGCGTCTAAACTCATCGCTTTGCGGTAAATCAATTAAAATCAGCACGGCACCGCGCCCGCCATATTCTAGCGGTGCTTGGTGCATGGCAATTACATCGGGGTGCTGTACCAAATACTGCGGTACTTTGTGTTTTAAAACACGCTCGCCAATGCCATGCACTATGCACGCGCAGTAATAATGCTGTTTTTTGCACTCGTGAATAAGCCCCGCGAGTTCATCTTTTGCACGTTCTTTATTAAGCCCGTGCAGGTCGAGTGTTAAATCGGGCGCAAAGTCGCCGCGTCGTAACTGTTTTGCTAAAAAAGAGTCGTGGCCATTTTGCACGTAATTAATGGTGCTATTTGTGTCTATATCGGGAATATATTCGTCAGAGAAGAAAAATTCAGACTCAACCTGCTTTTTTTGCTGGGCAAATTGCTTCGCTTGTGACACCTTAGGTTTTGTATCAAACCTATGGGTATCTTGTTTAAACACCTTAGCGCCTGTAATTGTTTGGCGAAAAAGGTCAATGTCGTCATTGCTTAGGGACGATTGTGATGAGATGTCTTTTTTCATAAATTTTACCTAAACAAAAAAACGTAAAAACGCAGCGCAAAAGGCGGTACAATATAAAGGTGAGGGGCAATTGTAATTTGCTCAGCACAGTTAGGCAATGCAATCGTCGCAAAGACTCAAAACAGTCAGTTAGCTAAAACAGGTAAAAAATATGAGTGATTTACAAATAGAAGAAGCAACACTTGATGAAGCTGTTGCAGAACTGTCAACGTTACATGACTGGTTACGCTGGACTACAAGCCAATTTGCAAGTAGTGGAATATTTTTTGGACATGGCACAGATAACGCGTGGGATGAAGCTGTTAGCTTATTACTTCCTGCACTAAGTTTACCTATTGATGCCCCCAAAGAGTTAATGCATGCGCGGTTAACAAGCACAGAAAAAAACCGCCTAGCAGGGTTAATCGCAGAGCGCATAAATGACTGCACGCCGGTTCCTTATTTAACAAACATTGCTTGGTTTGCGGGCATGCCATTTTATGTTGATGAGCGTGTGCTTATTCCGCGCTCGCCGTTTGCTGAACTTATTGCTAATAAGTTTTCACCGTGGCTTGAGCAGCCGCAAAGCGTTAACCGTATTTTAGATTTATGCACAGGCTCTGCTTGTATTGCTATTGCGCTTGCTCAGGCGTTTGAAACGGCGCAAGTAGATGCGGTTGATATTTCGTATGAAGCGCTTGAAGTAGCAGATATAAACATAAACGACTATATGCTAAGTGACCGCGTACTGCCTATTCAGTCAGATGTATTTAGTGGTGTACCAGGGCAAAAGTATGACCTAATAGTAGCCAACCCACCGTATGTTGATGCTGAGGACATGGCTGATTTACCACGAGAATTTCATCATGAGCCTGAGCTTGGTTTAGCATCTGGGCATGATGGCTTAGACGTTACCCGTACTATTTTAGAGCATGCTAGCAATCATCTAACTGATAACGGTTTGTTATTTGTAGAAGTTGGTAACTCTATGGTACATATGGATGCTTTGTATCCGGGCGCCCCATTTGAGTGGGTTGAGTTTGAGCAAGGCGGCTTAGGTGTATTTGTAATAAGCAAAGCGCAGCTTGATACGTATTTTGCAAAATAAATTTTAGGCCGAGCGTATGCTCGGCAACTTTTGTAGTCATTAGGAATGAGGAAAGTTAATGGCAGGTAATAGCATAGGGCAGTTGTTTAAAGTGTCCACCTTTGGTGAGAGCCACGGCGTTGCCCTAGGCGGTGTTGTAGATGGTACTCCCGCAGGCCTTGAGATCACAGAGGCTGACTTACAAATTGATTTAGACCGTCGTAAACCTGGGCAAAGCCGCTATACAACGCAGCGCCGAGAAGACGATCAGATAAAAATTCTTTCAGGCGTTTTTGAAGGTAAAACCACAGGCACAAGCATTGGTTTACTTATCGAAAATACCGATCAGCGCTCAAAAGACTACGGTAAAATTAAAGATGTGTTTCGCCCAGGTCATGGCGATTACACTTACTGGCACAAATACGGCCTGCGCGATTATCGCGGCGGTGGTCGCTCTTCTGCGCGTGAAACCGCAATTCGTGTAGCGGCAGGCGCAATTGCTAAAAAATACTTAAAGCAGTTTCATGGTATTGAAGTAAAAGCATGTTTAAGCCAACTTGGGCCAATAAAAGCCGAAAGTTACGACTGGGATGAAGTTGAAAACAACTTATTCTTTTTCCCTGATGCAAGTAAGCTAGAAGCGCTTGATGAGTACATGCGAGACCTTAAAAAGCAAGGTGACTCAGTGGGCGCTAAAGTAAAAGTAGTGGCTANGGCGAGCCTGTATTTGATAGGCTAGATGCTGAGATTGCGCATTCACTAATGAGCATTAATGCCGTTAAAGGTGTAGAAATTGGCGATGGCTTTGATGTGGTAGAGCAGAAAGGCTCAGAGCATCGTGATGAATTAACCCCAGAAGGCTTTACCTCAAACCACGCGGGTGGCGTACTTGCTGGTATTTCTACAGGGCAAGATATTATTGCCTCTATTGCGCTTAAGCCTACATCAAGTATCACTATTCCAGGTAAAAGTATTAATACTGAAAACGAAGCAGTAGAGATGATCACCAAAGGGCGCCACGATCCGTGTGTTGGTATTCGTGCAATTCCTATTGCTGAGGCAATGATGGCCATCACCTTAATGGACCATTTACTGCGCCAGCGCGGGCAAAACCCACATGTTAACCACGAATATGGACCAATTAACGGCTCTGTTTAACCGTTAATATTTTAAAAAAGCGCGGGGGACCGCGTTTTTTTGTGCCTGTAACTTGCATTTAAGCCTTTCAGGGGTTGTTCAAGTTTGCGCTATATACTGTTTTAAGGAGGAGAGTAATCATGAACGATAATAAGCACGATAACACACACCTTGAAACCCAAGCTGCTATAGCAAGGCTAGAGCGCTTTAGTAAGCTTACAGACAGCAGCATTGGCATTCCTTTTACTAAATTTAATATTGGCTTAGAGGCTGTGATTGGTTTAATACCCGTTATAGGTGATGCCGCAGGACTTATTTTATCAAGCTATGTACTGGTAGAGGCGCAGCGTTTGGGCGTAAGTAAACGCATAAAAACGAAGATGATCATTAATATGCTGATTGATTTTGTAGGCGGCTTAGTTCCATTTTTTGGCGATATATTTGATGCTTTTTTTAAAGCCAACACCCGCAATACCCGTTTATTAAAAAAACATTTAAATGCGCAGTTAGCTAATTGATAGTAATACTGTTTTTTTAGAGGCTTTAAATTTAACATTAAGAATAAAAAACAAAGTGTTGTTGGTTGTTTAATCACCTAGTAAGGTAGGGAAGCCTATTCACTTTGGTATATACAAAATGCAATTATTTATCGGTAATAAAAACTATTCTAGCTGGTCATTACGCGCATGGTATTTAATGAGTAAATTTGGTGTCCCGTTTGACGAAACCCAGCTTGTGCTCGACACCAGTAACTTTTACGACGAACTAAAACAACACTTCCACGTTCAAAAAGTGCCGGCGTTAATTGATGGTGATTTGCAAGTGTGGGACTCGCTCGCAATTTGTGAATATATTAACGATGCCCATTTATCGGGAGCAGGGTGGCCTAAATATATTACTCAGCGAGCTACAGCGCGCGCATTAAGCGCTGAAATGCATGCCGGCTTTATGGCACTGAGAAACGAAATGCCGATGAATATAAGAGCCACACGTAAAGTAACGCTATCAAGTGCTGCACTAAAAGATATTCAACGTATTGATGAGATATTTTCCCAGCAGCAAGATATGTTTCCTAATGAATGGTTTTTTGGCGACTTTAGTATTGCCGATGCGATGTACGCCCCCATTGTACTTCGTTTAAAAACGTATCAGATTACCTTATCCCCAGCGGCGCAGCAGTATTGTGATTTTGTGATGCGTTGCCCTGTTTTGCAAAAGTGGATAACCCAAGCACTTACAGAAACCGATATAGTGCAGTGCGATGAGGCGGGAGTAGAGGTATAACTCGCTCATCACTTTTACTTTAAAGGTAAAAGCCCGTACAATTCGTCTCGTTTTTAGTGCGCTAATTTTGCGCTGTAACCGAGACGAATTAATCAGTTTTTATGCATCATATAGCCGATCTTATATCTATTTTCGATAGTGTTTTTTATCAAAGCCATAACACTCGCTTAGTAAAAGGCGATGATGAGCCTGTTTATCTACCTGCCAATAATACCCATGGTTTTAATCAAATTGTATTTGCACACGGCTTTTACGCCAGTGCCCTACATGAAATAGCGCATTGGTTAGTGGCTGGCAATAAACGCAGAGAGCTTGAAGATTATGGGTATTGGTACTGCCCAGATGGGCGAGATAAACACCAGCAGGCTGAATTTGAAAACGTAGAAATAAAACCACAAGCCANGGCTGCTCAGCACCGCTGCTGGCTTTGATTTTAATGTGTCGGTAGATAACTTGAACGGTGAGCAAACTTGTCGGTTTGACTTTCAGGCGCGAGTACACCAGCAAGTATTAATGTTATTAGAGCAGGGAGTTAACGCACGTACCCATGCATTATTAAAAGCGTTAAGTGATTTTTATAAAACACCGTGGCCGTTAACCGCTCAACAATTTAATTGGCACCACCCTCAGGAGTTACAAAATGCAGTTTAAGTTAGGCTTAATTATTAACCCTGTTGCAGGACTTGGTGGCAGCGTTGCTTTAAAAGGCAGTGATGGCGAAAACACTGCTGCAAAGGCAATTGAGCTGGGTGCGCAAGCCAAAGCTAACAGCCGCACACAGGCTGCCCTAGAAGTACTTGTACCCTATAAAGAGCAGTTAACAATTTATACTGTAAATGGCGATATGGGCGAAAAAGCAGCACGCGCACTAGGCTTTAATGTTGAAGTAATTTATACCGCCAATACCGTAACAAGCGCCGATGATACAGAGGCTAGCGCTAAACTACTTAAAAATTTAGGCGTAGATTTAGTCCTGTTTGCTGGTGGCGATGGTACTGCGCGCAATATTTGTCATGCCATAGAAGATACCGTACCAGTGCTGGGTATACCTGCTGGCTGTAAAATTCACTCTGGCGTATATGCAATTACACCTAAAGCAGCAGGGCGCGTAGTAGAAATGCTAGTAAAAGGCGAGCTAGTTACACTTGCAGATGCCGATGTAATGGATATTGATGAAGAGGCGTTTAGGCAAGGCACCGTAAAAGCTAAGCGCTACGGAGAAATGCAAATACCAAGCGAAGTACGTTATGTACAAGCGGTTAAAAATGGTGGTAAAGAAACAGACGAATTAGTACTTGCCGACATTGCAGCGCATGTGGTGAGCGAAATGGATGAAGACACTTATTACATTATGGGTAGTGGCTCAACTGTTGAAGCAATAATGCAAGAAATGGGGCTGGATAATACTTTATTAGGCGTAGATTTAATTAAAGATCAAACCCTAGTTGCGCAAGACTTAACTGCTAAACAGCTACTTGAGTACACGCACGGGCAAGCTACTCAATTAGTTATTACATTAATAGGCGGGCAAGGCCATATTTTTGGCCGAGGGAATCAGCAGCTAAGCCCGGAGCTTATTCGCACTATTGGCAAAGAAAACATTATTGTGGTGGCAACTAAAACCAAATTACACGCGTTGAACGGGCGTCCACTTATTTGTGACACCGGCGACAGCGCTTTAGATGATGAATTAACAGGTTACATTAAAGTAACCACCGGCTATAACGACCATATTATGTATGCTGTCGGTTATGAAAACCAGGAGAAGTAACACAATGAGTTTAGTGAATTATATTGATGCTGCGCAGCAATACTTTGATGATTTAGTGATTAAAGCAACAGATGATGAGCTGTTCGCTGGTGGTTACTTGCGCGGACATTACGACCTTGCAGTAGGCTATGCAGAAGTAGAAGAGCTGACAATCTCTATTGATGAGCTCAACGAAACCGTGGAACAAAGCTTAGTAAAAGCATACCGCAATGGCGAGCTAAACGAAGAAGATAAAACCTTGGTTGTTAGGCTTTGGGAAGAAGTGAAAGCCCTCGCTTAACCGATGTTTAGTTCACAATTATAAAAACGCGGCGACGATAACGAAGCCGCGTTTTTTTATGCTCTATTTGTGCCCATAATAGATTTATTGGTTAATTTACTGTTACACATTAATAGTATATTGTTACTTAAACCTATTTTGGGAGCTTTAAATGAACAATAATAATCAAGCTGCGGTACCTACAGGGTTAATCGCGCGTTTTTTAAACTTTGTGGAGCGAGTTGGTAACAAACTTCCCGATCCGGCGATTATTTTCTTATTCGCTATGTTACTTATTTGGTTGTGCTCGTGGTTACTGTCGGGGGTGAGCTTTGACGCGTTAGACCCACGGACAGGCCAAGCCATTGTTGTAAATAACCTATTAGAGGGCGACTCACTCGCCTCGTTTTTATCTTCCATGGTAAAAACCTTTACCGGCTTTGCACCGCTAGGGGTGGTACTGGTTGCCATGTTAGGTGTGGGAGTGGCTGAGCACTCAGGTTATATCAATACAGGCCTTAAGCTAATGCTTAAAGTTACCCCAAGGCAACTGCTAACCCCTTCAGTCATTTTGGTAGCTATTGTAAGCCATACAGCAACCGATGCTGGCTACGTATTAGTGATCCCATTAGCGGGTGTTATTTTCTTTGCCGCAGGGCGANCACCCATTAGCGGGTATTGCAGCCGCATTTGCTGGTGTGAGTGGTGGATTTGGCGCTAACTTTATCCCATCAGGAATAGACCCATTACTGCAAAGCTTTACCCAAAGTGCAGCGCAAATTATTAACCCCGATATGTCGATTAACCCCCTTAATAACTGGGCGTTCACTTCTGCCTCGAGTTTATTTATTGTGTTATTAGGCTGGTATATCACTGACAAAATAATAGAGCCTCGGTTAAAAAACACAGCACTTAATGAAGACACCCAAAACTTACCCGCGTTTGATGAAGCTAAAAGTGATGAAAAACGTGCTTTTTTTATAGCCAGTAGCGTAATGATTGCAGGACTTGCTTTACTTGCATTTGTATCCGCTCCTGCCGATTCTGCAATGCGCAGTGCTGATGGCTCACTAACTAATTTTAGATCGCCCCTGATGCAATCTATCGTGCCTTTAATCTTTTTATTATTTTGGATACCCGGTGCCGTGTATGGTTTTACCGTTGGTACCTTTAAAACCTCAAAAGATATGATAGATGCGATGAGTACCGCGATGAGTGGCATGGCTTATTACATTGTAATGGCGTTCTTTTGTGCGTTATTTATTGCTGCGTTTTCTAAGTCTAACTTAGGGGCATTAATGGCCATTGAAGGGGCGCAGCTTTTAAAAGCAATGGAGTTGCCCAGCGCCGTAACGGTTGTGGGTATTATATTTTTAACCGGCTTTGTAAACTTGTTCGTTGGCTCAAGCTCAGCAAAATGGGCATTACTGGGGCCTATTTTTGTACCAATGTTAATGCAGCTAGGTATATCACCCGATTTAACCCAAGCGGCTTACAGAATCGGAGACTCTAGCTCAAACATTATTACCCCACTTATGCCGTATTTCCCATTGGTTGTGGTGTACTGCCAAAAGTACGTAAAAGATACTGGTATAGGCACGCTTATCGCGCTTATGATCCCTTACTCAATCGCGTTTATGATTGGCTGGAGTATTTTCTTGCTAGGGTATTGGGCACTCGGTATTCCGTTAGGGTTAGATGCTAGTTACGTTTATCCGGCGTTACCTTAACTTAAACTTTAATTTATGAACCTCACTCACTGGAGTGAGGTTTTTTATATAAAAATGCAGCAATGTAAAAAGTAGTGTTAATTACCTTTCTAATTCTCTCACTGTATAGCCAAATAAACTCGCCTCACCAACAATATACACATAATCGTTTTTGTTATTCATTATTGTAGACTTATCGTCGTACCATCTAAAGTCGTGCGTTTTGTTAGTTGTAGGGTCTTTAAAGTATAAACGAGTACAACTATCTTCATAATCAGACCCACATTCTTGTACATCGGTCAGGATATATTCCTTATACCAATAATCGCCTTGCGTGTAGTAAGCCCATAATTTAATAGGATCAGAGATAAAAATATAGAGTATTCCATAGATTAATAAAGGGGATAATGGGTACATGAAAATGGATTCTAATTTCATTTTAGTATCTGAGAAATTGTATTTGAGTGATTCTCTATATTTACTGCAGCGTCTATATTTATTGAATATAAGTATATTTAAATAGATAAATAGTGCACAACAGATAATAGGGAGGGTTATAAAGAAAACAACGTCGTATAGTTCATTTGAGATGAATGGTGGGTCTGTAAAGTCCATTAAAATAGGTATAGTGATGCATAATAAAATGGGGAGTACTATTGCTACAAAGAGCAAGTTGTCGTAAATCTTTTTCAATTTTAATTCGTCCATGAATTATAGCATTAGCTTAGTTTACAGGATTTTTGTTATTACTGAAGCAGTGGCTTTAAAACAAAAAAACCTTGGCACTTTCGTGGCAAGGTTTTTTATAACGTAAGCTATAAAGCTTAGTTAGATGTGAAGCTCACAGGGCGACGTTCTTTACGAGGACCGCCACGCTTATCACCACGTTGGTTGTCTTTGTTAAAGCTACGCTTTTTATCACCACTTGGGCGCTCAGCGCGTTCACCACGTGGCTCAGCTGGGCCTTGATCTTGTGTTAGTGTCATACCCATTGGGCGTTTACAAATAAACACTTTTTGGAAGTGATCAAGTACATCTTTAGGCATGTTTTGCGGTAATTGTACCGTACTGTGACTGTCGTGTAGACGAATGTCACCAATAAACTTGCTTGAGATATCAGCTTCGTTAGCAATCGCGCCAACAATGTTTTTAACCTGTACACCGTGCTCACGACCCACTTCGATACGGTAAGTATCCATAGGGCCTGNGGCTGTTACGCTCGCGAGGTTTACGCTCAGGGCGGTCACCACGTTCGTTACGACGACGGTCATTACGATCGCCACGCTCGTTACGTGTATTACGCTCGTTGCGAGGTTGAATCTTAACTTCTTCAACTTTAATTGGCGACTGTTGCTGTGCTAAACACAGTAATGCACCCGCTAGGTCTTCTAAAGATAAGTCTAGTTTTTGTGCCATGCTAGCAGCAACTTCATTGAAGAACGTAATGTCTTTGTTTTCAAGAGCAAGCGTAAGCTTTTCTTTTAACGCATTAATACGTTTTTCTTCAACTACTTTAGCTGTAGGTAGCTCAACTTGTGCAATTTCAGACTTAGTATGGCGAATAATATTTTTAAGCAAGTAACGTTCGTTATGCTTAACAAATAAAATTGCTTTACCAGTACGACCAGCACGACCTGTACGGCCGATACGGTGAACGTAGGCTTCTGAGTCTTGTGGAATATCGTAGTTGATAACTAAGCTTAAACGGTCTACATCAAGACCACGTGCTGCTACGTCTGTTGCAATAACAACGTTTAGCATACCGCTTTTTAAGCGATCTACCGTGCGTTCACGTGCTTGCTGGTTCATGTCACCATTAAGTGGCGCAGCAGAGAAACCTTCGCGCTCTAGTAACTCAGCAAGTTGCACAGTGTCGTTACGTGTACGTACGAAAACAATAGCACCTTCGTATTGCTCTGCTTCTAAGAAACGAACAATGGCTTTGTTTTTATGTACGTGTGCATTCCAAAACACTTGCTCAACAGATGATACAGTTGAGTTACGCGCAGAAATATGAACCTGTTCAGGGTTATTCATATATTTGCTGCTGATGTTTTGAATTTGCTTAGGCATGGTCGCAGAGAAAAGACATGTTTGCTTTTCGCGCGGTGTTTTTTCCATGATGTTTTCAACATCATCGATAAAGCCCATACGTAACATTTCATCGGCTTCATCAAGTACAAGTGCTTGTAAAGCATCAAACTTGATAGTGCCACGGTTTATGTGATCGATTAATCGACCCGGAGTAGCAACAATAATTTGTGCGCCACGACGAAGTGCGCTTAATTGAATGCTGTAGCTTTGGCCACCGTACAGTGCTAATACTTCAACACCACGAGTACCTTTTGCATATTGTTCAAATGCCTCAGCAACTTGGATCGCAAGCTCACGTGTTGGTGTGAGTACAAGGATCTGTGGCTGTTTCACAGACGGGTCAATATTGTTTAGTAACGGCAGTGCAAATGCTGCAGTTTTACCTGTACCCGTTTGTGCTAGTCCCAGTACGTCCTTTCTTTCTAGCAATAACGGTATACATTGAGCTTGGATTTCAGATGGTGTCTTGTAACCCAACTCTTCAACTGCCTTTAAAATTGCAGGAGAAAGATTTAGAGATTCAAACGTGACTGGTTCTGACATTAATACGCCTCAACGAATTTAAAGAGGCGCGCATTGTATAGGAAATACGAGGCAATTGCTTGTATAAATTACAACTAATTTGTATGTGGTTGATGTTGGTCGAAATTTAACCAGTTTAAATTTTTGATTTTTTAAACTGGTTAACAAGCTATATACAAAGCGTTATTTATATAGGCCTAGATTTTCTTTTGCGTAAGCTTCAAATTCAGTAAATCCACCAATGTGGGTTTGATCGACAAAAATTTGTGGCACAGTTGGGCATGGTTTTCCTGCAGACTTTTCTAAATCCGCTTTGCTAATGCCTTCTTTGATAATATCGATGTAACGAAACTTAAAATCATCACGCTCATTTGATAGTTGTTCGGCAACGTCTTTAGCACGTACACAAAATGGGCAGCCTTCGCGGCCAAAAATTACTGTAAGCATAATACTCTCCTCAATTTAGTTGGGTTCATATTAAACGATTAATTAATAATTTAAAGCGCAAAAAATCGATTGGTTAATTCTGTTTTACTGTTAACTCGCTTAATTACTCATTTGCCATGCATTTTGAATTGCAATTTGCAAAAGCGCATTTATGCAAAGGATGTGTAATTTTTAAATCTAATGAATTCATCGTATTAGTAAAGACGCTGCAAGTGGCATGTAAATTGATATTTAACTACAGAGCCATTCTTATTAGGAACGATGATGAGTAATAACAGCCATGTTTTAGAAATTATTCAAGGGGTAATTGCCCGCTTTTGCAAAGCAGACAACACAAATGTGGCAATTACACTCATCAACAAATTACAGTGTAATTATATTTGTTTACAGGTGTCTCCTGAGCAAATGATTATCCAGTGTGAAGCGTTTATTTTGCCTTCGCTAAAAGCCGCTAAAAGCCATTTTCTGCTAACAGTAGAGGCCAATTTACAGGGTATTAATTTAAATTACTGGGTAGATTCGAATCCTGAAATGCACACCATTGATATACACGGTTTACTTGCAACCCGTGAGCCAATTTCAGCGGTAGATACAAACAAAGAGCTTATTAGCGCAGCTAATAGTAAAGTCGACTTAGAGCAAAGCATTCATTACCTAGTTAACTTTAGTGCGCAAAACTATGGTTTAAAACTCGCCGACAGCAACCACACCAACGCTTTAAAAATTGAAGATGCGCGTCACCTATCTGCAGAGCAACTTGCGAGTGATTTTTTAAATAGTGGGGCGTCTCAGAGTATAAAAATTTGCGCATTTGATGCGCTCAGTGAGCTGCAAAGCCATCACGCTATTTCTCAACCTGTATTGGCGTGGCCGTTTTTTGATACTGACTTAGTAAATGCGGTTAATAATTTAAATACCCACAGCAAATTATCTGTATTGGTTGCTGATGACAGCTTGCCAAGCCAAGTTGCGACCAAAGTCATGCTTGAAATGCTTGGCTGCGCAGTCACCTGTGCAGAAAATGGCTCAAGTGCCTTACTTATTGCCCAGCAAGAACCTTTCGATTTACTGCTGTTAGATGAGCGTATGCCAGGTATGTTTGGCAGTGATGTGGCTCAGCAGCTTATTAAACAAAACACCCCAAACGATAACACGCCAAAAGTTATTTTAACGGGCATTACTGAGGAGCAACAAATTGCTCAGTTGTTCGAAAAAGGGGTGACGCACTATCTTCAAAAACCGGTAACAAAAGCTGTATTAGAAGAGTTTATTAAGCCTTGGCAAGCTGCCTAAAGGCCCGTTTAGGAGGACGTTATGAACGATTTATCAAAAACAGCTTTGCTGCTCATTGGTTTTCAAAATGATTACTTTTCGCCTGATGGCATTTTATACCAAGTGGTTGAAGAGTCATCAAGAGTAACCGGCGTGGTAAATAACACGTTAGCGCTGCTAGACAAATACATAGATAAATTTGCATTAGTGCTCAGTACGCCTATTCACTTTACACAAGATTATAGCGAGCTTAAAAACCCAATTGGTATTTTAAAAGTGATTGCCGAAGTAGGGGCTTTTAAAGCCGACTCTTATGGTGCTCAAGGCATTAAAGAGTTTGATAAATATGGCAAACGTATTATGCAAATACCCGGTAAACGCGGGTTAAATGCGTTTACTCATACAGAGCTTGCAAATGTGCTTAATAAAAATGGCATCACTAACATTGTTTTAGCAGGCACGGTGACCTCTATTTGCATTGACTCTACGGCGCGTTCTGCGGTAGAGCTTGGCTTTAATGTGACGGTACTTAATGACTGTACATCAAGCAGAACGCCGTTTGAGCAATCATTTTACTGTGAAGAGGTTTTTCCGCTTTATGCCAAGGTGTGCAGCCACACAGAATTAGTAAATGAATGAGGCGCATATGGAAGAAAAAGACGAGCTACAAGTACAAGTTCATTACGCGCTAATAGAGCAGCTTTCTGCAAATACCCGCAGGCAAACTAAGTTACTTGCCTTACTTGATGAATGTGTATTTGAATGTGATAAACATTTAGTGTTTAGCTACGTGAACGAAGCATGGCTTAATAAGTTGGGTTTTACGCCGGCCATGCTCATAGGTAAAAAAATCACATCGCTGTTAGAGACCAAAGACTCGTTAAAGCTGTCAGCGTATATTGAGTCTATTTTTGAAGGCGTTTTTAGTGCCAGTATAGAGCTGCAAGTAAAAAATAATGACGGCCTTACTAACTGGTTTGAAATGCGCTTGGCCTGCGACGATAGCGGCGGGTTTATTGGCTCGTTACACGACATTCAACGACATAAAGACTACCAATACTTACTCACCCAGCAACAAGAGTACGCTAAGCGACTTTCTTTAGTGGCAAGCCACACCAATAATTTAGTTATAATTACCGACCGATTTGGCAAAATAGAATGGGTTAATAAAAGCTTTGAAACGCTTACTAGTTATAAATGTGAAGAAGTCATCGGGCTTAGCCCCGGTAAACTGTTGCAAGGGCCTAAAACAAGCCTAGAGTCGCGCCAGTTAATGGCTAAAGCGATTAAAAATGCCGAGCCTTTTCAAATAGAAACCGTTAATTATGATAAAAATAAAAACGAATACTGGGTTGCTATTGATGCTACCCCTGTAAAAGATGATGACGGTAATGTTAAGCATTTTATAGCCATAGAAACCAACATTACCCAGCGTGTAAAAGCTGAACAAGCCATGGCTGAAATAGAATATAACTACCACTCTGTGGTCGATAACATCCCTGATATTGTATTGAGGTTAGATGCGCAGGGCGGGTTATTGTTTATGAACAAAGCATGGCAAGATTTTTTCCAAACAGACATAAATAAACACCTTGGCTTACCCATTGCTAATTTTGTAATGGGCGAGGATGTGGAAAAGCTAAATACTGCACTTACAGGCTACAGTAGTGGCAACCGAGAAGTTAAACGTTTAGATATTAGGTTAACCAATGCGCTTAATGAGCCAAATTGGGTTGAAATGACCCTCACACCCATTACTTCATTTAATGGCACACACTTAACCTCTATAGCGGCGACCGTGGTTGATATTCAAGAACGTGTGATAGCTGAACAAATACTCTTAGATGCTAAGCACCAGGCTGAATCGCTGGCTGAGTCTAAAAGTCGCTTTATGGCCAATATAAGCCATGAAATACGCACACCTTTAAATGCAGTGATTGGCTGTGCAGATATCTTACACGACACTGGGCTTACAACAGATCAAAAACGTTACACCCAAATGATTAAAACAAGTTCAGATGCATTATTGAGTATTTTAGATGACGTGCTGACCTACTCACGCTTTGAAGCGCAAGCAATCTCAATAGATAATCAGCCATTTAGCCTCGATATTTGCTTAGAAGAGGCTATTGATATTGTAAGTGAAAGCGCCGTGCAAAAAGGCCTCGAACTTATTTTTGATCTGCACCCTGATGTTCCTGCGCAGGTGGTGGGCGATCATGGTCGTATAAGGCAAATTGCAATAAATTTACTCTCAAATGCAATTAAGTTTACTCAAAATGGTTCACTTATAGTGACAGCACGGTGTGTTGAGTTTGAAAATAATAAATTTACGTTGCAGCTTAGCTTTAAAGATACAGGAATAGGGATTGCGCAAAATAAGCTCGAGAGTATGTTTAAGCCGTTTATACAATCGGATAACTCTATCACTCGGGAATATGGCGGCAGTGGATTAGGTTTAGCCATATGTAAGCAAATATGTGATGCTGCAGGGGGCAGCATTACTGTTAACTCGCAGTTTGGTAAAGGGAGTGAGTTTATTGTGAATTACCCTTTATTAATAGATACAAGCGAGCAGGTGCAAAGAGAAGGCTTTTCTGCCAGAGCCAAAAAGCCCTATGTGTGTGTAATAAGTAAAAACTTGGCATTAAACAATGCGATAGAGCATATGCTTACTCGCCATTCGATAGATTTTTCACGCTTTGAAAACATCGAAAAGCTAGACAGTATCGATACGCCCGACGCTATTGTTACCACTAATAAAGCCGATTTAGATGCAGCGCAACAATTTTTAAAAAGTTACAAGAGCCTAAATAAACCGTGTTTATTACTCATAGACCTACTGGGTAAAAACCAAAAAACAGAGGCGCCGAGCTCTGGTATGTTGATGTTTAATGGGCCTTTTAAGCCTTCGCATTTGCCCAGAGCGATTGCTGCGCTTGAGGAAGAGCTTTTTCATCTTGATATTATTTTTACTAATAAAAAAGAAACCACACTAAACACAGCCACTATTAATGCTCAGACATTTAAAGGTACGCACGTACTCGTGGTTGAAGACAATAAAAATAACCAAATTGTGATTCAGCAATTTTTAGAGCAGCAAGGGTGCTTAGTCAAAATAGCCAGTAATGGGCAAGAGGCGATTGAAAAAGTTCAAACGCAAACAATAGATTTAATATTTATGGATATTCAAATGCCAATTTTAGACGGTATTTCTGCCACTAAAAAAATCAGAGAGTTAGCTATTGTCACCCCTATTATAGCGTTAACAGCGAATGCCATTCATGGAGATAAAGAGCGTTTTATTAAAGCAGGAATGAATGACTATTTAGCTAAACCAATTATTAGCGAAAAACTCAATTTGCTCTTAAATCAATACTTACCAAAACTTAATGACGCTAAACACTCTAAGTTAGAGCGCATTAACGAAATTTGGTCGTTATTAAAGTAACAAGCAATGCAACCGTGCTTTTAGGTTAATAGTTATAGATGGCCTTAAGGTATTTATGATTAAAGTTTTTAGTTGTTAAGTAAATAAACATAAATAGTGGGTTTAGCAAAAATTTAACCTCAAAAGGTTAAAATTGACTGTTTTCTCAAAAAAAGCGATGGCGATTGAGTAATGCGTAGTCAATTACTTTTACTGCCTAAAAAGCCTTAATATATTAAGCAAAACTGTAAATAATGCTGAAATACTAATCCTTTTTAATTGATTGGGTTGTGTAGGTTGGTTCTTAATGGTTATTTTTAAATTGGTTTGCATTTTGCAAATCAAAATGAAATTGAAATCTCATAATGCAAATATCCGCTCAGCTATTTTTTATTATCCCTATCAAAGTAATTAATTTACCCATTGTTTTATAAAGACTTAAATTTTTTATCATCATTAAATTTATTTTGGCATGGCTTTCGCAATATAAACACCAAGTAGAGCGAAGTTATCGTTGATATAAATTTGCTAAGTAGTTAAATAAATTTTAAGGGTGTCCATTATGCAAACTAATACTAAAGTTAAACAGCAACCAAAAAAAATGTCTTTTGTTCTTACTCCAGAGTTAATGGTGCTGTCTATTATTATTGTTGCAGCTGTTATTGTTGGTGCAACAGCACTGCGAGGCACCGTTACTATTGAACCTGTTAATAAAGGCAATACCGAGATGTTCACCAATAAATTTAGCAATAGTGATTTAGATAATGCCACTATTGAAAGCAACACATTAAACTACGCTCAAAACATAGATGAGCAATCTGCCCAATCAGGCACACAAGGTTTAAACAACTAAACAATACTTCTCCTTTAGTATTTATTTCGGCTGACTCTAAGCAATTAGGTCAGCCTTTTTATTTTTAAAGCCACTTTATACCCAAACCATCGCTTACTCCTGCTCCCACTTTAAATCAGCTTGCGTGTCAGTGTGATTTGCAAAATGCAAATATATAGATCAATAATTTTAGACTAACAACCCGACTTTAACTAATTGAATTTTATGTATTTATTTTTTGTTTTTGACGGCTCGTTTTGGTCTGTAATTTGCAATTTATGTAACAAGCTTACGGTGAGCCCTTATTTGTGGAGAAATTTATGAATGCTTTTAAAAGTTTAGAGCCTATCAATACGGTCAACATTGCACGCTGGCATGAACTTGAGCAAATTATGGCTCATGCAATGAAAAACCATTGTTTTAATATGGTGTACCAGCCGCTTGTATCTTTAACAAGTGGGCAATTAGTTGGCTTTGAATCATTAGTGCGCTGCGAATCTTCACGCTATGGTGTTGTTGGCCCAGATGAATTTATTCCGCATGTAGAACAGTCAGGTATGATTTTAGATTTAGGTGATTGGATTTTTAAGCAAACCCTAAGCGATTTAAGCCAAATGAGAAAAATAGGTATGAATGATATAACTATTTCATTGAATATTTCGCCGGTACAAATTATTGAAGGGGATGTGTTTTCTAAAGTAATGAGCTTACTTGATAAGTATAAAATAGACCCCGCAGCCATAAAAGTAGAATTAACAGAAACAGCATTAATAAAAAGTCCGCAGCGTATTGCTAAAACATTTGAGCATTTTCATAAAGAAGGGGTAAAAATTTGGCTAGACGATTTTGGAACGGGCTATGCCTCTTTAGGCCTTTTAAGGCAGTTTAATATTGATGGGCTAAAAATAGATCGCAGCTTTATAAGTGGCATTACAACGAACAATGAAGACTTTACCCTGTGTAGCGCAATTATTGCTATGGCGCAAAGACTCGGGTTAGAAACCATTGCTGAGGGGATTGAACAGCGCGAGCAATTACAAATATTAGAGCAGCTAGGGTGTGATGTAGCACAAGGTTACTTACTCGGAAGACCAAGCAGTTTAGCTAATAATACGGCGACATGGGTAAAAATGTACACTTAACTTAATGTTTAGATTTGCAAAATGCGAAAAACGACTTACTCTAAATGTATAAAGCTTCGTATCACAATAATAAATAAAGGCCTAATATGCCAATACCTGAAGAATATATTGATAACACCATCACTCAAGCTCATGTGCTAGCGCAATTAGAGCAAGATGTTGGCTCACTTACTTTAGTAAGGCTGGTAAACTTATTTATTAATGAATTAGAAGAAATGCGAGTTCGTCTTAAAAATGCAGTTGATGAGCAAGATGAAGATAATATTAAAGATATAATGCACGTACTTAAAAATTCTGCGGCGCTATATGGCGCATTAACTTTGGCAGCCCTTGCCAGTCAATTACATGATTACCCCCCTGTTACCATTGAAGAAAATATTCACGCTGCTCAGATCGTTCAACATAATCTAGAAAAAACCCATGCTGCATACCAAGTTATTGCTAATAATATTACCTAAAAGGCTCTGCCATGAACGATTCTCAAAAAAAATCACTGGTTTATATAGTAGAAGACAGCATTGCAAGCGGGGCTCTTTATGCGAGTCAATTAGAGCAAGCAGGGCACGAATGTAAACACTTTACCGATGGCTACTCTGCCTTGGTAGGTATAAAAGAGGTGATGCCTGATGTCATTGTCCAAGATGTTTGTTTGCCCGATATTAGTGGTTTAGAAGTGCTGCAGTTTGTTAAAAAGCAAGAAAAGCCCGCTAACGTAGTCATGATCACCTCAAATAGCTCTATTGATGTTGCAGTAGAGGCAATGCGTTTAGGTGGTTTTGATTTTTTAGAAAAACCGTTTTCAGGCCAGCGCTTAGTGAGCGCCGTAGATAGCGCGCTTTCGCAAAAAGCACCTCCTGCAGTTAAAATTCAAGAACAAAAAGCGCAAAACACTTCCGGGTTTATTGGTGAATCGTTAGCAATGCAAACGGTGTTTAGGCTTTTAGATAGTGCAGCGCGAAGCAAAGCATGTGTTTTTATTACAGGTGAGAGTGGCACAGGTAAAGAGGTGTGCGCGCAAACTTTGCACGACACTAGCCCACGAAGTGAAGGGCCATTTATTGCAATTAACTGTGCTGCTATTCCAGGAGAGTTATTTGAGTCAGAGTTTTTTGGCCATGTAAAAGGGGCCTTTAGCGGAGCGCTAAGTGACAGGAAAGGGGCTGTAGAAGTTGCAAACGGTGGTACTTTATTTTTAGATGAGCTGTGTGAAATGGAGCTCAACCTACAGGCTAAGTTATTGCGTTTTTTACAAACGGGTGCGTTTAATCGGGTAGGTAGTAGCGAGGTTTTACACAGTAATGTAAGGCTAGTGTGTGCAACAAATAGAAGCCCTGTAGTTGAAGTTGCCGAAGGGCGTTTTAGAGAAGATTTATACTATAGGCTTAATGTTATTCCTGTAAAGTTACCTCCGCTACGCGAGCGAGCTGGCGATATAATGTTGCTTGCAAAGCATATTTTAAAGCAAAAAAGTGAAAGTAACGCTAAGTTATTCCATCGCTTTTCAAAAGAAGTTGAAAACCTTTTTTGTAACTACGATTGGCCCGGTAATATCCGTGAGCTGCAAAATGTTATCGAAAATATCGTTGTTATCAACGAGGGTGAGGTAGTTGAGTTAGATATGTTGCCAAGCTCATTTGGTGTTAATTCTGCTATTCCAATCAAAAACAGCAGCTCGTCTCAATCTGCAGAGCAAATACAAACTAACTCGCTTATGGGCGTACACGACATAGAGCCCCTGTGGCAAGTTGAAAAAAGGGCAATAGAGTCGGCAATAGCCGTATGCGATGATAACATTCCACTTGCTGCGGCCTATTTAGGCGTAAGCGCCTCGACTATTTACAGAAAAATAAAAGGCTGGAGTTAGCTTTACGTTTCTTATTTACATCTGCTTGGTGTTTATACTGTGCTAATGCTACTTAAAAAGAACAACATGCCTGTTTTATCTAACATTTTATTATTCTGCTTACAGCTTATAATTCTCCTAATCACATTAAACAAGGCTACTTAGTAAAAGCGAGTCACCTGCCATTTCGTTCTCAGTTACATTTTCATGGTTGAAATAAACAAAGATACCCTAAGCTCTATTACTACACCCTAAGTTTAATAGTAAAAGGAGATCACAATGAGTAACGTTAATTTACAGCCAGCGAGTGTAATGCAGCCTTTAGTGGTAAGCGATTTAGATAACAATGACGTGAATTTAGTTGACCGCGTAAGCGACAAACCTTGGAAAATGATAGTGGTGTACAGAGGCCAGCATTGCCCTAAATGTACCGAGCAACTCAACGAGCTTGCAACAATGCATGACGATTTTGCCAGCGCAGGTGTAGAAGTTGTAGCAGTAAGTGGCGATAGCGAAGAGCAGCTTAAAAAGCATCTTGAAAAAATAGACGTAAATTTCCCTCTTTATTACAATTTAACCATTGAGCAAATGACTGATCTAGGCTTATACATTAGTGAACCGCGCAGTGATGCTGAAACAGATCACCCATTTTCTGAGCCTTGTATTATTGTCTTAAACGAAGATAACCAAGTACAGATGCTTGATAAATCAAATAGCCCATTTGTTCGCCCAAGCCTTAAGCAGGTGCTAGGCGGTATTAAATTTTCACGCGAAAACGACTATCCAATTCGCGGTACTTTTATTAAGTAACGTGTATTGAGTAATTTGATGAATATACGAAGAGGGCACTTTTTTGTGCCCTTTTTTATTTTTTTTCACTTTTTTTAATTTAATTACTTGAAAACTATTTTACTGCCCATAAATAGTTTAGTGAGGACGCCTGATGGGTCCCAAAAAATACAGAAGTTATTGAAATTTATATTATTAATTTAATTATGTTGTACTTGTTCAAACGAAAAGTAACAACATTATATCGCTTAAATATGAGGATATTATTATGCGTACAGTAGACTTATCACCACTTTATCGTTCATTCATCGGCTTTGATCATTTAGCATCTTTAATGGATGCGGCAGCTCGTACAGACAAGCAGCCTAGCTTTCCTCCTTATAATATCGAAGCACTAGATAAAGACAAATACAGAATCACTATGGCCGTTGCTGGTTTTAGTGAAAATGAACTCACCATTGAGTCAGAGAACAACACTTTAAAAGTTGCAGGCACTAAACCAAACAAAGATGAAAATGAAGAGCGCAAGTTTATTCATCAAGGTATTGCGGAACGTAACTTTGAGCGTAAGTTTCAACTTGGGGATCATGTAAAAGTACTCGGTGCCGATTTAGCCAACGGTCTGCTTAGCATTGACCTGGAGCGCGAAATCCCAGAAGCACTTAAACCTCGTAAAATTGAAATTGGCGGTGGAAACCTAATTGAAGGTAAATAATCGCTAATAAACATTTTCCCTGATTGTAGCCGCCTCAACTGAGGCGGCTTTTTCGTTTTTATAACTCGTTTATATGCGTTAAATAATAATTTGCTTGGGCTAAGGTCTGCTGTTGAAGTTGGGGTGTTTGTTTATCCCAGTTTCTATAAACCATGCCAATGCGTGGGTTTTTTTCAAGTAATGCGCGGTGTTTATTCATAAATTGCCAATATAAGCTGTTGTAAGGACACGCCTTCTCAGCTACTTTTTGCTTAACATCATAATGACAGTTTTTGCAGTAATCGCTCATTTTATTGATGTAATTACCACTGGCTACATAGGGTTTAGTGGCGATAATAGCATCATCTGCAAATTGGCTCATGCCACGAGTGTTAGGCATTTCAACCCATTCAATGGCATCAATATAAACCCCTAAATACCACTGGTCGACTTCATTAGGGTCGATGCCTGTTAATAAGCAAAAATTACCAATGATCATTAATCTTTGAATATGATGAGCGTATGCGGTGTCTAAGCTCTGCGTTAATGCGTGGCTTAAACAGTTCATTTTTACATTACCCTGCCAAAAGTACTCCGGTAACGACTGGTTAGCCTGTAATTGGTTTTTTTGTGCATAGTCGGGCATGTTTGCCCAATATATACAGCGAACATATTCACGCCAACCTAGGATTTGCCTAACAAAGCCCTCTACTTGAGAAATCGAAATTGTGTCGGGATGAGCATTAAATTCGTCAATTACACGCCTAATAACGTACAGCGGGTGGATTAACTTGGCGTTTAAAGCAAATGATAAACGGCTATGGTACAAGCTGGCGTTATTTGTAACTTGGTCGGTCATTGCATCTTGAAACTGGCCGAAATTTTTTAGTAGGTGGATACAAAAATACTCTAAACACGTTTTGGCTTGTTTGCGAGTGAGCGGCCATGGCAGCTGCTGAGGATTTATTTCACCAAAGTAATTTACGTTATGTTTTTTAAGTCTGCTAATGATAGAGCTTACATCGTTATTAAATAATTTTGGCGGGGGGATAGCGTTTAAATCTGCTTTTTTAAATTTGTTTCTGTTATTACTATCAAAGTTCCATTGACCTCCTTGCGGGCTACTCCCATCCATAAGAATAGTGTATTGCTTTCGCATAGCACGATAAAAGTGCTCCATAGTCACATGTTTGTTTTTTTCAAACCGCTCGTTAATACGTTCAAATGGCAGCATAAAATGCTCGGTGTCATAGGCTTTAACGCGAAAACCAGACTCTTTTTTAAATTTACTTAGCTGTGCTTTGAGGCGAAATTCATCAGGGTATTGATAATGTATTTCACTGCAACGATACTGCTTGGCTATGCGCGTGAGTAAATTAGGCAAGGTTTTGTCTTGGTGGGTATCATCTAGGGTAAGGTGAAGCGTGCTGTAATCCGCGCTTTGTAAAGCTGTAGCAAAACGCTCCATCGCATAAAAAAAAGCACATAACTTTTGCACATGGTGCTTAACGTAATTGGTTTCTTGTTTTAACTCGGCAATTAAATAAAGCGTATTAGGCTCTTTTTCTTTAAACCACGAATGCGAAGCATTGAGTTGATCACCTAAAATTAGGCGCAACACTTTATAATGGGCCATAAACCACCTAAATTAAGTTGTACGTAAAAAGCGACAACGTGGATCTAGGTAGTTTGCTCATACATCCATAAAAGCTAAAGCTTGTATTACTTAAAGCTTACTTGTGCGAAGTTGAGTGATTTTTTGCTCAAGCGAAATAACATTTGTTTTGTTAAACAAAGTTGTATTAGCAAAACTTTCAAAATAACGAAGCGCTTTTTGCCAAGCAAACTGTGTTTGTGCGGTGAATAAACGCCCTAAGTGCTCGTTTAAGGTATCGTAAAAGGCATCGCACAGTAGCGATATTTCTTTTGGTGTAACGCCCATCTTTTTTAAGTATTGCAAGTGAAAGGTTAAAAATGGGACAACAGAAGATGGATTATCTAAATGCCTAACTATACGTTCTAAAACACAATATAAAATATAACTTTTTTCGTTAAAATAAGCGGCACTAGGGTACTGCATTGTTATATTTGACTCTTCAAGCTTTGCATGAAAGCGCGCGGTAAACGCATGAAAGTTTGGCTTAACTATATGCAAACTTTTAATTAACTGTGGCTGATAAGTATTCATTAGCAATCTCATTAAATTTTGTAATTTTTATTTTTATCCACATCGGTGAGCTTTTAGTATAGTGCGTTGCTCAAATATCGCACGTAATCTAAACGTAAAAAGCACAAAATTGTATCAGTTTTATGAATTTTAGATATTTTATTTATGAATATACGGCTTTTTACGTACATATTAGTGACGTTACGATTACCATTTTAACGTCTGCATAATCATAGTACATACTGGTGAAGCTTAAAATGGGGGTTCACTGATTTTATCAAACTTATTAGTTATTATGGTTGCTAATTACCCCGTATATCCTTATAATAGCCGCCATTGTTTAGCGGTTGATTAACCACTAACAGCGATATTGAATTTTAGGTTTAATATCTATTGGCGCGGGATGGAGCAGCCTGGTAGCTCGTCGGGCTCATAACCCGAAGGTCGTCGGTTCAAATCCGGCTCCCGCAACCAATTTTTATAGTAGGTATATCCTTACTAATTCTATATCGCGCATTCTAAGTAATGCGCGTTTTGCGTTTAAGCTAATGTAGTTTAATTTGGTCAGTGTAATGACCCGCAGCCAAGCTTGGCCTGAGGCCACACAGTTTTATGCTTTATTGGTGTGACGCCCCGCTTGGTTCGGGGCGTTGTTGTATCTGCACCATTGATTTATGGCTTTGTCATTAAATCAAAACTTAAACTCAGTATTTTAGGGCTATAAGCCCTTTTTTTGTTTGTATGGAGGATTTTCGTGACAAAACTTGAGCAAGATTTATTAACCATGCTTACGCCTGCAGTAGAAATGTTAGGCTTTGAATTACATGGTCTTGAGTTTGTACAAGCAGGCCGCCATTCTACCTTAAGGGTTTATATTGACCATGAGGATGGAATATCTGTTGATAATTGTGCGGATGCGAGTCGCCAAATTAGTGCGATTTTAGACGTCGAAGACCCAATTACAAATGAATATGATTTGGAAGTATCGTCTCCTGGTGTTGATCGTCCATTATTCAAACAAGATCATTACGAGAAGGCGCAAGGAGAGGAAGTACGTGTGCGTACTAAGCTTCCACAAGACGGTCGCCGTAATTTTAAAGGCGACTTAGTAGCAGTTAGCAGTGATATGATCACACTTAAAAGCGATGGCGAAGAGCACTTAATCATGCTTAGCAATATCGAACGTGCGAACATCATCGCAAAGTTTTAATTCGAGTGCGAAGGAATAGGGCAAGCGAGGCATTACCCATGGCAAAAGAGATATTATTGGTTGCTGAAGCCGTTTCCAATGAGAAAGCGGTTCCAAAAGAAAAGATTTTTGAAGCGTTAGAGTTCGCTCTAGCAACAGCGACAAAGAAAAAACACGATGGCGAAATTGAAGTACGTGTATCAATCGACCGTAAAACCGGTGATTACGACACGTTCCGTCGTTGGCAGATTGCAGAAGTTCAAGAAGATGGTTCTTTAGAAAACCCTTACAGCGAAATCACATTAGAAGCAGCTCAAGTTGAAGAACCTGACTTGCAACTGGGTGATTATGTTGAAGAACAGATTGAATCTATCAAATTCGACCGCATAACTACACAAATGGCAAAGCAAGTTATCGTACAAAAAGTACGTGAAGCTGAGCGCGCTTTAGTTGTAGAAGCTTATAAAGATCAAGAAGGCGAGCTAGTAACAGGTGTCGTTAAAAAAGCAACACGTGATGCAATCGTACTTGATTTAGGTAACAACGCAGAAGCGGTTATTTACCGTGACGATATGCTGCCACGTGAAAACTTCCGTCCAGGAGATCGTATCCGTGGTCTTCTTTACGAAGTTAAACCTGAAGCTCGCGGCGCACAGTTATTTGTAACGCGTTCAAAACCAGAAATGCTGATGGAATTATTCCGCATTGAGGTGCCAGAGATTGGCGAAGAAATGATTGAGCTTCGTGCTGCAGCACGCGATCCGGGTTCACGCGCTAAAATCGCCGTTAAATCTAACGACAAGCGTATTGACCCAGTAGGTGCGTGTGTTGGTATGCGTGGTGCACGTGTTCAAGCTGTATCATCAGAGCTTGGTGGCGAGCGTGTTGATATCGTACTTTACGATGACAACCCAGCGCAGTTTGTTATTAACGCAATGGCACCGGCTGAAGTCGCTTCAATCGTAATGGATGAAGACACTCATTCAATGGATATCGCTGTAGAAGCTGATAACCTAGCACAAGCAATTGGTCGCAATGGTCAAAATGTTCGTTTAGCAAGCCAATTAACTGGCTGGGAACTAAACGTAATGACTGTTGAAGACATGCGCGCTAAAAACGAAGCAGAGTCAGATAAGTTAATTAACTTATTTACTGAAAACTTAGATATTGATGATGAATTTGCATCATTACTTATCAACGAAGGTTTCTCAACACTTGAAGAAGTAGCATATGTGCCGGCTTCTGAGTTTTTAGAAATCGACGGCCTAGATGAAGAAACGGTTGATTTACTGCGCTCACGTGCAAAAGATGCATTAACCACTAAAGCGCTTAAAACGGAAGAAAGCTTAGAAGGTGTAGAGCCTGCTGAAGACTTACTTGCGCTTGAAGGCTTAGAGCGTCATCTAGCATTTGTTATGGCAAGCATGGGTGTAATTACACTTGAAGACTTAGCTGAGCAAGGTATTGATGAATTGGTAGATATTACAGAGCTGACACCTGAAAAAGCAGGTGAGCTAATTATGGCTGCACGTAATATTTGTTGGTTCGCAGACGAGTAATTTATTAACGGAGGTATTACACACTATGGCAGAAGTAAATGTTGAAAAACTAGCCGGCGATATAGGTACAACTGTTGATAAATTGCTTCAGCAATTTTCACAAGCGGGTATCACTAAAAAAGCAGGTGATAATGTAACTGAAGCTGAAAAAGCACAGTTACTTGATCACTTAAGCAAATCGCACGGTGGTACTGGTTCAGATGGCCCAGCACGTATGACTTTACAACGTAAGAGCAAAAGCACATTAAGTGTAACGGGCTCTACGGGTAAGGCAAAAGCTGTTCAAGTTGAAGTTCGCAAAACACGTACTTACGTGAAAAAGAGCGCAATGGAGCAAGAGCAAGAACAGCAACGTCTAGCCGCTGAAGAAAAAGCGCGTATCGAAGAGCAGCAAAAAGCTGCACAAGAAGCCGCTGAATTAAAAGCGAAACAAGAGGCAGAACGTAAAGCAAAAGAAGACGCTGATCGTAAAGCCAAAGAAGAAGCTAAACGCAAAGCAGATGCAGAGCGTAAAGCTAAACAACAGCAGATGACCCCAGAGCAAAGTGCTAAGTCTGAGAAAGATCGCATCGAAGCTGAGCGTCTGCAGAAAGAAGCAGAAGAGGCCGCATTGAAGAAAGCTGAAGAAGAAGCGAAACGTCAAGCAGAAGAGGCAAGAAAGCTAGCTGAAGAAAATGAAGCTCGCTGGAAAAAAGAAGAAGAAGAACGTAAGAAACGCGAAGAAACCGCGGATCACCATCTTACGACTTCTACTTATGCACGTGAGGCAGAAGATGTTGCCGATGCACGTGATGAGCAAGGTTCACGCCGCGCGAAGAAAAAGAAAAAAGCCCCAGCAAAAGATAAATTTGCAGGCGCTAAAGGCCGTAAAGGCAAGCTAAAAGCACCTACGTCATTGCAACATGGTTTCCAAAAACCAACTGCAGATGTTAAAAATGAAGTGCGTATTAGCGAAACAATTACAGTAGCTGAGCTTGCATCACGCATGGCTGTTAAAGGCGCTGAAGTTGTTAAAACAATGATGAAAATGGGTGACATGGTTACCATTAACCAAGTGATTGACCAAGAAACAGCACAACTTGTTGCTGAAGAAATGGGTCACAAAGTTATCATCGTTAAAGAAAACGAATTAGAGCAAACAGTACTAAATGACCGTCATGAAGATGGTAAGTCTGAGCCGCGTGCGCCAGTAGTAACTGTAATGGGTCACGTTGACCATGGTAAAACATCAACGCTTGATTACATTCGTTCAGCTAAAGTTGCATCAGGCGAAGCCGGTGGTATTACACAGCACATTGGTGCATACCACGTTGAAACTAACGGCAACATGATCACTTTCTTAGATACGCCAGGTCACGCCGCGTTTACATCAATGCGTGCACGTGGTGCTAAAGCGACAGATATCGTAATCCTAGTGGTTGCAGCTGACGATGGTGTAATGCCACAAACTAAAGAAGCGGTACAGCATGCTCGCGCAGCTGGCGTTCCTTTAATCATTGCTGTAAACAAAATGGATAAAGAAGGCGCAGATCCAGATCGCGTTAAAAACGAGCTAGCTCAGTTAGATGTTATCCCTGAAGATTGGGGCGGCGATACGCAGTACGTTCATATCTCAGCTAAAACAGGCTTAGGTATTGATGACTTACTTGAAGCTGTTCTTATGCAATCTGAGCTTTTAGAGCTTCGTGCTCCATCAGAAGGCATGGCAGCAGGTGTTGTAATTGAATCTCGTCTTGATAAAGGACGTGGTCCGGTTGCTTCTATCTTAGTTCAATCAGGTACCCTTAACCAAGGTGATATCGTACTGTGTGGTCTTGAATACGGCCGTGTTCGTGCAATGAAAGACGAAAACGGTAAAGACATTAAATCAGCGGGTCCTTCTATTCCTGTTGAGATTTTAGGTCTATCTGGTATTCCGGCTGCAGGTGATGAAGCGACTGTTGTTAAAGATGAGCGTAAAGCGCGTGAAGTTGCTTTATACCGTCAAGGTAAATTCCGCGACGTTAAATTGGCTCGTCAGCAAAAAGCGAAGCTTGAAAACATGTTTACTAACATGGCTGAAGGCGATGTATCAGAAGTTAACGTGGTACTTAAAGCAGACGTTCAAGGTTCAATCGAAGCAATTTCAGACTCACTAACTAAGCTTTCTACCGATGAAGTAAAAGTGAAGATTGTTGGTTCTGGCGTAGGTGGTATCACCGAAACTGATGCAACACTTGCTGCTGCATCTAACGCAATCGTAGTTGGCTTCAACGTTCGTGCCGATGCATCTGCACGTAAAGTGATTGATACTGAAAACTTAGACCTTCGCTACTACAGCGTAATCTACGCGCTAATCGAAGAAGTTAAGCAAGCCATGTCTGGTATGCTTGCTCCTGAGTTTAAGCAAGAGATTATTGGTCTTGCTGAAGTACGTGACGTGTTTAAGTCTCCAAAAATTGGCGCAATTGCTGGTTGTATGGTTACTGAAGGTACTATTAAACGCAGCGCACCTATTCGTGTACTACGTGATAACGTGGTTATTTACGAAGGTGAGCTTGAGTCACTACGTCGCTTTAAAGATGACGTTCAAGATGTTCGTAACGGCATGGAATGTGGTATCGGCGTTAAGAACTACAACGATGTTCGCGTTGGTGACCAAATCGAAGTATTCGAAACAGTTGAAGTACAACGTACACTTTAATTGCTCGTAAACTAAGATTGTAAATGGGGGCTTTGCCCCCATTTCTGTATCCATTATTTAATTAACTTATTATTTTAATTCAGTAAGTTATGATTTTAGGAAAACAATCATGAGAGAATTTTCTCGCACTGATCGTGTTGCTCAGCAAATTCAAAAAGAAATTGCTGTAATTTTACAACGCGAAATTAAAGATCCGCGCTTAGGCATGGTGACAGTGTCTGCGGTAGAAGTATCGCGCGATTTATCTTACGCAAAAGTTTTTATTACGGTGTTTAATACCGAAGATGAAAACAAAGCAAAAGAAAGCGCAAAAATACTTAACGAAGCAACGGGCTATATCCGCTCGTTACTGGGTAAGCGTATTCGTGCTCGTATAATGCCTGAGCTTAAATTTGTAGTAGATAACTCACTAATGGAAGGGATGCGTATCTCTAACTTAGTGGACTCGGTTATCCGCGAAGATAACGCTAAACATGTTGATGATGAAACTGATAGCGAAGAAGGCACTAAAGACTAATGGCAAGACGCAGTAAAGGCCGTCCGATTGATGGTATTTTGTTGTTAAACAAATCTCAAGGCATTTCATCGAACAAAGCCCTACAGCAAGCTAAAGGTATTTATTTTGCCCAAAAAGCTGGCCATACCGGTGCGCTAGACCCACTGGCCACTGGCATGCTGCCTATTTGCTTTGGTGAAGCGACCAAGTTTACCCAATTTTTGCTCGATACAGATAAAACCTATGTGGTAAGAGCAAAGCTAGGTGAGCGCACAACTACCTCTGATTCAGATGGCGAAGTGGTTGAAACCCGTGATGTAAACGTTACCACTGAACAGTTAGCTGCAGAAATTGAAAAGTTTTTAGGCGAGTCAGATCAGTATCCATCAATGTACTCAGCGCTTAAATATGAAGGTAAGCCTTTATATAAATACGCGCGTGAAGGCATTGAAGTACCGCGTAAATGCCGAAAAATAAACGTGTTTAGCTTAACGCTTGATGAGTTTGATGAAGCAAATAACGAAGTACAAATGACTGCCCATGTATCTAAAGGGACCTACATTCGTACTATTGTTGATGATTTAGGCGAAAACCTAGGCTGTGGCGCACATGTTATTATGCTGCATCGCTCAGCGGTTGGCCATTACCCTAAAGATAAAATGGTATCGCTTGAGCACCTTGAAACCTTGTTAGCTAAGGCTAAAGAAGAAGAGGTTGCCCCTTCTACATACCTTGATGAATTACTATTGCCAATGGATAGTGCATTGGTTGATTTACCCGTTGTAGAAATTAGCAAAGAGCAGGGTGTTTCGTTTAGCCATGGCCAAGCAGTCGTATTAGGCATTGATTTACCCGAAGGGGCAATTAAAGTTCTTGCTGATGGTGTGTTTATTGGTACCGGTGAGCGCAACCCTGACGGGCATTTAAAATCAAAGCGTGGCTTGTCTAATCAGCAACCCGAGTAAACTTTAACTTGTAGTTATTCTCATAGTTGGTAGAATACGCCCGCTTAATCGTTTTGGCTGAATTAGTGATCGGCTAAAGCACCTATTAAATTTAACTTTTGGAGTTATTATGTCACTAAGCAATCAAGAAAAAATCGATATCATTGCTAAATTTGCACGTGCTGAAGGCGACACTGGTTCACCTGAAGTACAAGTAGCTTTACTTACTTTTGATATCAACAAGCTTCAAGGTCACTTTGCTGACCACAAGCATGACTTCCACTCACGTCGTGGTCTGCTTCGTAAAGTAAGTACTCGCCGTAAATTGCTTGATTACCTTAAGGGTAAAGATATCTCGCGTTATACTGCGTTAATCCAAGAGCTTGGCCTACGTCGCTAAGAACTTGATTACGAGAAAAGGAGCTTTATAGCTCCTTTTTTTGCGCCTAAATTTAACGCTTCACACCCCATCGTTAATTTAACCTCCCTTTAATATAAATAACACCAACCTTGTGCTAGCACTTAACAATTAAGGGTAGGCAACGCTTGCAACCACTGCGTTAAAATTATCTTTAAGAACAATTTAATAGCGAATTATTCACCTAGCTATCTAAAGGTTTTTCATAGCTAAAAATTACACGCTTAATTAAACGCCTTTCTATAAAACAATTAAAAAATAATGTGGCAAAAGCGATTACGTTTTATCTTTGGGTAGGCTCGCAATTTTACGTCGCTTTGGTATATACTATGCGCGTAGATAAATAGGTTATCTGCAGTCATTAAAAATTTTGCCAATTGTAGTACTTAATTGATTTCCAACTGAATACAATTATGTACTGTAATTGGCCCTTTTAATGACACTTATTAATGAAATATAAAAACATTTAAGGAATATTTTAAGTGCAAGCAATTATTAAAGAATTTCAACTAGGTCAACACACAGTTACCCTAGAAACAGGTGCAATCGCACGTCAAGCAGACGGCGCAGTATTAGCAAGCATCGGCGACACGTCAGTATTAGTTACTGTAGTTGGTAAGCGTGAAGCTCAACCTGGTCAAGACTTTTTCCCACTAACAGTTAACTACCAAGAGCGTATGTACGCTGCGGGTCGTATCCCGGGTGGTTTCTTAAAGCGTGAAGGTCGTCCTAACGATGGCGAAACACTTATTGCACGTCTTATTGACCGTCCAATTCGTCCGCTTTTCCCAAATGGTTTCGTAAACGAAGTACAAGTTATTGCAACTGTTGTTTCTGTAAACCCTGAAATCCAACCAGATATGGTTGCGATGATTGGTACATCAGCAGCACTTGCTATCTCTGGCATCCCATTTAGCGGCCCAATTGGTGCTTCTCGCGTTGGTTACATCAACGGTGAGTACGTACTTAACCCTACACTAAAAGAGCTTGAAGAAAGCCAACTTGATTTAGTAGTTGCAGGTACTGATAACGCAGTACTAATGGTTGAATCAGAAGCTGACGTACTAGCTGAAGACGTAATGCTAGGCGCGGTTGTATACGGCCATGAGCAATCTCAAGCTATTATCAACGCAATCAACGAATTTAAAGCAGAAGCGGGCAAGCCTACATGGGATTGGTCTGCACCTGAGAAAAACGTATCGCTTGAAGAAAAAGTAGCTGAACTTGCTGCTGATAAAGTAGGTGAAGCTTACCGTATTACCGATAAAGTAGCGCGTAAAGAAGCATTAACTGCAGCAAAAGACGCTGTAATTGAAGCGCTTACAAGCGAGCTTGCTGAAGATGAAACACTTGATAAGCAAGAAGTAGGTAAAGTATTTGGTTCTTTAGAGAAGAAAATTGTACGTGGCCGCATCACTGCTGGTGAAAAACGTATCGATGGTCGCGAACCAGACATGATCCGTGCATTAGACGTAATGACAGGCGTATTACCACGTACTCACGGTTCTGCAATCTTTACTCGTGGTGAAACTCAAGCATTAGTTACAGCTACACTTGGTACAGAACGTGATTCACAGTTAATCGATGATTTAACGGGCACACACAAAAACCACTTTATGCTTAACTACAACTTCCCTCCATTCTGTGTAGGTGAAACTGGTTTTGTAGGTTCTCCTAAGCGTCGTGAAATTGGTCACGGTAACCTAGCTAAGCGTGGTATTTCTGCTGTAATGCCTACACTTACTGAGTTCCCTTACTCAATTCGTGTTGTATCTGAAATCACTGAATCTAACGGTTCGTCTTCAATGGCATCTGTTTGTGGTACGTCACTAGCTCTGATGAACGCGGGTGTACCAATTAAAGCGTCTGTTGCGGGTATCGCGATGGGTCTTGTGAAAGAAGGTGAGAAGTTTGTTGTTCTTTCAGATATCTTAGGTGATGAAGATCACTTAGGTGACATGGACTTTAAAGTAGCAGGTACTACTAACGGTATCACTGCACTACAAATGGATATCAAGATTGAAGGTATCACACAAGAAATCATGCAAATTGCGCTTAAACAAGCAAAAGCTGCACGTTTACACATTTTAGGTGTGATGGATGAAGCGATTTCTGCTCCTTCTGAAGAATTATCAATGTTTGCTCCTCGCATCTACACTATGCAAATTCCTGCTAAGAAGATTGCTGAAGTAATTGGTAAAGGTGGCGCTACAATCCGTCAACTTACTGAAGAGACAGGCACAACAATTGAAATTGAAGACGACGGTACAATTAAGATTGCTGCAACAGACGGTGAAAGCGCGCAAAACGCAATTACACGTATTGAGCAATTAACAGCAGAACTAGAAGTAGGTACTATCTACACTGGTAAAGTTGTACGTATTGTTGACTTTGGTGCGTTTGTAAACATTCTTCCTGGTAAAGATGGCCTAGTGCATATTTCTCAAATCAGCACAGAGCGTGTTAACAACGTAACTGACCACTTAAGTGAAGGTCAAGAAGTTAAAGTTAAAGTACTAGAAGTAGACCGCCAAGGCCGTGTACGTCTAAGCATTAAAGAAGCAATGGAATCAGCAGCACCTGCAGCTGATGAGTCGAAAGACGCATAATTGCTAAACTTTAACCCGTTAATATACGCGGGATAATAAAAAAGGGGCTGTTTAGCCCCTTTTTTTATGCTTTAATGAAACCTTATTAGACAAGGTCTGTCTTATTTTTATTGCGATATATCTTGGTATTAAGGATTTTAATGATACTCAAACATTTAGCTTTGGCATCTTTTGCTATTTTGTCTTTAAGCGCTTGCCAAACCACGACTGAATCAAAACCTACGCCGATTGTTAATGTGCCTTTTACTGCACCCCTTGCATCTGACTTTAGAAGTGAAATTGCGATTGCACGTTACTCTGAGCTATTAAATAGAGCCGATTTAAGTACCGAGCAACAAGCTAAGCTTTATTATGACCGTGGGGTATTATTTGATAGCTTAGGAATGACCACGTTATCGCGCATTGATTTTAACCGCGCTATAAAACTAAAGCCTGATTTAGCTGAGGTGTATAACTTTTTAGGTATCCAGCACACTTTAATGCAGCAATACGAAAAAGCGTATGAGTTTTTTGACTCAGCCCTTGAGCTTAATGAAGAGCATGAATACGCTTATTTAAACCGTGGCATTGCACTGTATTATGGTGAAAGAGCAAACCTAGCGCAAAGTGACTTTGATGAGTTTTTAGCGCGTTCACCCAACGATCCTTACCGTGTGTTATGGCTTTACCTTGCACAGTCACAAGAGGATAAACAACAAGCATTAGCGGCTCTTAAAACAAATGCTGCAGCCCTTGATGAATCGCAATGGGCGTATCAGTTAATTTCGCTTTATACCGGCGATATGAGTGAGCATACGTTTTTATCGGGTATTAGCGAGGGCGTTAAGTCAGAGCAAGAATACGCACAGCGCTTGTGCGAGGCGTACTTTTATTTAGCCAAAATGCACCAAGCAGCCGGAGAGCAGTTTTTAGCTGCTGATTACTTTAGGTTGGCATTATCCACTAATGTGCATGAGTTTATTGAATACAAATATGCACGTTTAGAGCTTGAGCTTATGGCTGGTGCAGACGCTAGTTAAATACCCGTGTTATCTGATTGGTTTGCTATTTAGCCTGCTTATTGCAGGCTCTAGCAACCAGTTAAGCAGCATTAGCTTTTGGCATGTACTTCACGCGCAGGCTAATCCGCTGCAAAGTTATTGGCAATTTCCCCGTTACTTTTCAAATAATATAGCGCATCTTCCCGAGCTGACCTTAGGCTTTTTAGCGCGTAAAAATATCCCATCAGCCCAGTACAATTATTCTTTAAAGCTGATTAATGCAAGCAAAAACGAACAAGCAAAGTTATTTTGGCTACAAAGTATTGAGCATGTTGGGCATAACAAGCGCCAACAACTCGCGCATGCTCTTTTAAAGCAAGGGCGCTGGAATGACCTTCAACTATTGTTAGCTCAAAACTTACTGCCTAAAGGCGCGGCATTTAACCATTTAGCGCTGCACAAAGGGAGTGACTATGAGCAAGTTTCGCCTTCCTTTTTACATCAGCTTGGTTTTGCAGCGTTAAATACACGCCCGCCGATTAACAATAGCTGTAGTTACAATGTGCTGCTATTAGGTGTAAATAGAGAAGCCTTGTTTAAGTTATCAAGTTTTGCCGCGCAGTATAATAAAAAACCTGAGCCGCAAAGCGGGGCGTATTGCTTAAGTAAACCGGTTTACGCTGGGGGCGCAATTGACTGCGCTACCACCTCGGGCATGGCTAATTGCCTATGGCAAAAGGCGTACTTAAAAGCGCAGTCTACTAACGGCTATGACTACACTGTTATTATGGGTACGAGCGGCAGCGCCAATGTAACAGGTAAAAAAATGCAGCTAAGTACCCAGGCAAACTATAATGTATTTTTGCATGAGCTAATGCACTTTAGTGGTTTTGAAGATGAATATACGCTGCCTATTTCTAAACAGCGCTGGCTGTGTAAACGCCAAGGATACGTGGCCCCAAATTTATATATTTCGCAAGGTGAGGCTGCGCCAAATGGATGGCACAAAAGCTTAAGCTGCCAGCAAGGCGGCGTGGCATATAAGCCAGCTAAGCAATGGTCAATTATGCAGTATCAACAACTAGGTTTATCAAAGCGGTACAGGGCTTTGTGGGTTGATCAAATCAATGCTGCTAAAACCGCTCAGCTTGATTAAATTTAAATCGATTAGGCTTGCTATCTATAGACAAAATGGCCGTTTATAAGTATAACTGTACGTATTAATGTCGTTTAAAAACAGACAGTAAAAGCATCTTTTCGTGATGTATAAAACGTAAGGATAAACTTATGATTATAAAAGGCCCTACATTATGACTTTGCTCTGGATACCTTTGTTATCCTTAATTGGCAGTGTTATTTCTTCATGCACCGGCAAACTATCCCGTACGCAAGCTGCAGCTGTCACTGTACTTGCCCCTTTAGCAGCATTAGGTATTACGCTATACCACACCCCCGCTATTTTAGCAGGTGAAACGATTCGTTATGCTGTAACGTGGATCCCCGCTGTTGGACTGGACTTATCATTTCGTCTTGATGGCTTGAGCTTACTGTTTATGTTTATGATTTTAGGCATAGGCATACTGGTAATTACCTACGCACGTTATTATCTGAGTAAAAACGACTCCTTAGCTAAGCTGTATAGTTACTTATTGTTGTTTATGACCGCAATGCTGGGCATTGTTATGTCTAACAATGTTATTCAGCTTTGGCTGTTTTGGGAACTGACCAGCATTAGCTCGTTTTTATTAATTAGCTATTGGTGGCATAAAACAGAAGCACGAAAGGGCGCTCGCATGGCGTTAGCTGTTACTGGTGCCGGTGGCTTAGCATTGCTGGCAGGTTTAATGTTAGTGGCCGATATAGTTGGCAGTTACGACCTAGATGTAATTTTAGCTAGCAAGGCAATTGTTCAATCACATGATTTATACGAAACAGCACTGGTATTAGTTTTGCTAGGTGCATTTACTAAATCGGCACAGTTTCCATTTCATTTTTGGCTACCTCACGCTATGGCAGCCCCAACCCCTGTTAGCGCGTATTTACACTCTGCGACTATGGTAAAAGCAGGTATATTTTTATTAGCGCGTTTTCACCCAGTACTTTCAGGTACAGATACTTGGTTTTTACTGGTTGGTTTAACCGGTTTAACAACGCTTTTATTTGGCGCTTATATCGCCTTATTTAAACACGATTTAAAGGGTCTGTTAGCGTACTCAACCATTAGCCATTTAGGGTTAATTACCCTGTTATTGGGCCTAGATACTGAGCTCTCTACTGTGGCGGCAATATTCCATATTATTAATCATGCCACGTTTAAAGCCTCGCTATTTATGGCAGCAGGTATAATTGACCATGAAACCGGCACTCGTGATATGCGTAAGCTTAATGGTATGTGGCGGTATTTACCGTATACGGCCACACTTGCCATGGTTGCGGCTGCTTCAATGGCGGGTGTGCCATTGCTTAACGGCTTTTTATCTAAAGAAATGTTTTTTGCCGAAACCTTACATCAGCAAGTGCTTGGCTCTATGTCGTGGTTAATCCCGGTGTTAGCCACTATTGCAGGGGCGTTATCGGTGGCTTATTCGTCGCGTTTTATTCACGATGTATTTTTTAATGGCGAGCCAATTGATTTACCACGCC
>NZ_AUTO01000298.1:0-6616 GCF_000498055.1 Pseudoalteromonas sp. TB51 | reverse complement strand
CTGCCACTATTGCACTGGCTAAACTTATAAAAGAAAAACAACCAAAGCTTTATAACTTCTTTTTTGGGCTGCGTAATAAAAAAGCGCTTGGCGAATTAGTTGATGTATTTAACATGACGCCGCTGGTACACACATCATCGCGTATTCCTGCAACGCAGGGCTGTACTACGTGGGTAGCGCCTATGAGCTTTCATCCGGTAAATAAAAACGCCGTTATATGTTTTGATTTAACCCAAAACCCGCAAGTATTGCTTGATTTAAACGTAGAAGAGTTACGTAAACGTTTATACACCAAACGCGTTGATTTAGCCGAGGGCGATTTACCTGTTGGTTTAAAACTGGTGCATTTAAACAAGTGCCCTATTTTAGCGCCTGCTAAAACGTTATTGCCTGAAAACGCAGCCCGTTTAGGCATTGACCGCGAGCAATGCCTCGCTAATTTAGCTATTTTAAAAGCCAATACCGAGCTTCGCGATAAAGTAACTGAGGTATTTAACGAAAAAGGCGATTACAGCGCGACCACTAACGTTGATTACTTACTTTACGATGGCTTTACAAGCCACGCCGACAAAGCTAAATTTGCGATTATTCGCGATGCTAAACCAGACGAGTTAGCGGGCTTAAATTTAGACTTTGAAGATAAAAAGTTCAATACATTACTGTTTAGATACCGTGCGCGAAACTGGCCAGAAACGCTCAACCAGCAAGAGCTTGACCAATGGCGCCAGTATTGCCAAAACAAGTTAATGCACGGGGAAGATCAACCCTCAATTAGTGCACAAGATTTTATGATCACCCTTGAAAACTTAGCCCATGAGCACGACGACAGCGAAAAAAACCTGACCATTTTAAAGGCTTTGTATAACTACGCGCAAAGCATGTAATTTTCTTTTAGTTTATTTGTATAGCGCATATAAAAACGCGACGCTTTAATTACTAAAGCGTCGCGTTTTTGTTTAAATTATTACGGGCTTTGCCCATCACGCCAGCAAGCTGCGCGTCTACATTGATATACTCAATGTAAACGTTATTTTTTGTGCAGTGCTTCAATGCGTGCTAGTAAGCTTGATGTATCGTATCGGCCCCCACCAAGCGCTTGTACGTCGGCGTAATATTGATCAACCGTTGCGGTCATCGGTAACGTAGCGCCGTTGTTTTTAGCTTCATCAAGCGCGATGCCTAAATCTTTGCGCATCCAATCTACGGCAAAACCAAACTCGTACTCACCTGCCCACATTGTTTTGTAGCGGTTTTCCATTTGCCACGAACCCGCAGCCCCTTTTGAAATGGTTTCAATTACTTTTTCACCATCAAGCCCTGCTTGTTTAGCAAAGTGTAAGCCCTCGGCTAAGCCTTGCACTACGCCGGCAATACAAATTTGATTAACCATTTTACATAACTGCCCTGCGCCCACATCGCCTAATAACTGGCTAAAACGGCTATATGCTGCCATTACGGGTTGCACTTTAGTGAAAACAGCTTCGTTACCGCCAGCCATGACTGTAAGCACGCCGTTTTCAGCACCTGCTTGTCCGCCAGATACAGGCGCGTCTATAAAATCGATATTTTGCAAGGCTGCTTTTTCTGCTACTTCACGGGCTACTTCGGCCGATGTCGTTGTATGGTCAACCAAAATGCTATTAACGGCCATCCCCGCTAAAACACCATTTTCACCATAAACAACCGCACGTAAGTCATCATCATTACCTACACACATAAATACAATATCAGCATTATTAGCAGCTTCTCGCGGCGTGGTAGCAAAGCTTCCTGCATACTCATCTACCCAGCTTTGCGCCTTTGCTTGAGTGCGGTTATATACACACACATTAAAGCCCGCTTTTGCTAAATGCCCTGCCATTGGGTAACCCATTACCCCTAAACCTATAAATGCAACATTGATTGACATAAAAGTGCCTTATTTTCCTGCTAACTTAGAAACTATGCCCGATTATGTCAATCGGCTGCTTAAAAAGCGAATTAAGTCTTTATAAATTTCCAACGTAAGGAAATAAGTAGGTAACCATGGATAGTATTTATCAATTTAGTGCCCCTTTGTACAACAGCGAAAGCTTTGCGCTTAGCCAGCTAAAAGGCAAAACAGTACTTATTGTTAATACAGCAAGTAAGTGTAATTTTTCGGTGCAATTAAGTTCGCTAGAAAAGCTCTATCAGGAATATAAAAATAGCGGTTTCACTATTTTAGCGTTTCCGTGTCATCAATTTGGCCAAAACGAGCCGCTTGATAACCTCGCGATTAAAGACTTTTATCAAGGGCAATTTGACGTGTCGTTCAAAGTGTTTGGTAAGGTAATGGTAAATGGGCCCGAGGCGCATCCGCTGTTTAATTATTTAAAGTCGCATACCCGTGGTATTTCGCAAAACCGCGCAGTAAAGTGGAACTTCACCAAGTTTTTAATTAACCCACAAGGTCAGCTCGTTGCACGCTATGCGCCGCGCACCAAGCCCGAAACGCTTAAACAGGTCATTGAGGCAAACTTACCTAGCGCACTAAACGCTAATAACTTAAATAACGCAAAAATAATACCCAACTTTAATGCATTAAAAGGCGCTTAATTATTCTAAATCAATAAACGGGTGGTTACTCAAGCATGCTTTATTAAACTAGTTTAAGGTTACGTATAATACCAATCAGCAATAATACTTAATCATTTTTAGGGGCTAAACGTGTCGCTATCTGCGTTAAAAAACTCTCATTTACGACTGCATGGATGCAGAAGGTAGAGCAATGCAGGAGCAATTGCCGAGAACAATTAAATAGCGAATTTTTTGCCTTGCTATAAACACGTTTTTACATCCTCAAAATAGATCACTTGATTATGCGCATTGGTATAACAGCTAGGCTTTGGAGTAAATAACATGAACATTGCTTTTTTTAGTACGCAAAAATACGAGCAGCCTTTTTTTAAGCGCAGTATTAAAAAACACCCGCAAATAGAGATTTGTTACTTTGAGCAAGCACTGAATGAGCAAACAGCACTGCTTGCTAAAGGGTTTGATGCTGTGTGTGTATTTGTAAACGACACGGTTAACGCCCTCGTTATTGAGCACCTTGCTGAGCAAGGAATTAATACTATTTTACTTCGCTGCGCAGGGTTTAATAATGTTGATTTAGTGGCTGNAGAAGCCGTAGCTGAGCACTGTGTTGCACTTATGCTTACCCTTAGCCGTAAAACACATAAAGCCTATAACCGCGTACGCGAAGACAACTTTGATTTAAACGGTTTATTAGGCTTTAACTTACACGACAAAACAGTTGGCATTATAGGCTGTGGTAAAATTGGCCTTGCCCTTTGTAATATTTTAAATGGCTTTGGCGCGCATGTTTTAGTGTGCGACCCTTATGCAGCACCTGGCAATTACACCATTACCGATTTAGATTCGCTGCTTACTCAAAGCGATATAATTTCATTGCACTGCCCACTGAATGAGCAAACACATCATTTAATAAACGACGATGCATTTAATAAAATGAAACCTGGGGTAATGCTAATTAACACTTCGCGCGGTGCGCTACTTAATAGCAAAGCGTGTATAAATGCGCTTAAAACTAAAAAGCTAGGGTATTTAGGGCTTGATGTGTACGAGCAGGAGTCGGAGCTATTTTTTAAAAACCACAGCGACGAGATAAACCAAGACGATATATTCTCGCGCTTAGTTAGTTTTAAAAACGTATTAATAACTGGCCACCAAGGCTTTTTTACTCAAGAAGCCCTGAGCGAAATTGCCAATACCACCATACAAAACGCAATAGAAATTAATGAACAAAGACCTTTAACCAATGAGGTTTTATAAAGCCGCGGCCCATTAATTTAGCTTTACCCGTTTTGCTATTTACATAACGGGTAAAGCTTAAAATACTTTAGCCAAACGCAACGTTTGCAAAAACAAGAGTCATTAATACTGGGCACACAAAACGAATGTATTGAGCAAACCAGTAATGCGTGCCCGTGCTGGCTTTATGAAGCTTATTACCGCGTTTCCACATCCAACCTGCGGTTATAAAATAAAACAGCCCCATAAGTGGAAGTTGGTACTGAGTAAATAGCATGATTACTAAACCAAATAACCACTCAAAGTTTAATATTATTGCACTAGCGCATATTAACACCACTAGGCTAACGGCCCACGTTGCTTTAGTACGATCTACGCGGTGGTTTTCTACTAAAAACGCTACCGGTATTTCTGTGGTAGAAATAGTAGATGTAACCGATGCAATCGACATAAGTACAAAAAACAGTAACCCAATTAGTAAACCAATTTCGCCCATGGTACTAAAAAGCTCAGGCAAAATAGCAAATATAAGCTGCCCTTCACCTATAAGTTTTCCGCCGCTAAACACCTCTACCCCGTTATGTTGCGCTACATAAATTGCAGGCACTATCAGTAAACCTGCTAAAAATGCCACGCTGGTATCAAGCAGTGCAACGCTTGCAGTTAGTTTTGGCAGGTTTGCATCTGGCTGCAGGTACGAGCCATAAATCATCATGCAGCCAACCCCTAATGAGAGCGAGAAAAACGCCTGCCCCATTGCAGCAATAATTAAATTTGGGTCAAGCACTTGGCTAAAATTAGGAATTAAATAAGCAGCAAACCCTTCGCTGGCGCCTTCTAAACTGGCTATATAAAAAATTAAGCCTATTAGTAGCACCAATAACAACGGCATTAATCGACGTGACCAAGTTTCAATCCCAGATTTAACCCCTTTTAAAATAATACTGGCGGTTAAAATAAGCATAAGCGGCGTAAATATAAAATTACGCACCATAGAGTCGCTGTGTAAAAATTCGCTTGCGGCGGTAAAACCAAAGAATGTAGTAATAGGCTCTATGGCGTAAGAGAGCATCCAACCAGCTACAATAGAATAAAAGCTAAGCATAACCACAGCGCCCGCAAGGCCAATATATCCTGCGGCAGCCCCTACTTTTTTGTTGGTATTTTGCCACGCATTACCCAATGCTTTTACTGGGTTTGCTTGCGCTTGGTGGCCTAAATAAAGTTCGGTATAAAGCGCAGGTAGCGCAAGTAAAAATATAACTACAAAGTAAACCAATAAAAATGCACCGCCACCATGGTTGGCCGCCTGCGTAGGAAAACCCCAAATATTACCTAAACCCACTGCTGCGCCTGCAGCGGCTAAAACAAAACCAAAACGGCTTTGAAATCCATCACGCACTTGTGCCATACATCTACAAATTCTGTTATTCTTTGATTATTGTGAATTAAACCATATTTAATGCCAACTGAGTAATAAAATTGCTTTTGGCATAAATAAGCGCTGTTAACCGCTCATAATTACAGCACTCACTTATTTTAAGCGCGTATGACTAACCACTTTTTTAAAAACACCCTAAGTATTGCTCCCTCTTTTTATAGCGATTTATCCCCTAGCAACAATACTATTTTAGTGTTTAATGCCAACACACTTAATGTAGAACACCTTGATTTAACCCAGTACCTAAGCCCATTTGAGCTAAGCGTTATAAATCGCCGTAAACGCATGCAAGCAAAGCAAGAATATCTAGCATCGCGTATATTACTAAAGCAACTTGCAAAGCATATTCAGCCCCAATACGCACACATACCGCTTAATAAAATGAGCACCCACTTTAATGAAGAATGCTCAAAACTACAGCTCCATATAAACCACACCGTTATAAATACCTGTATTTCGCACTCGCATGGCTTAGTTGGCGTAGCACTTAATGTTACTAAGGCGGAGTTTGGCTTTGATATTGAAAAAATAAACTTAAAACGCCCATTCGAAAAGCTCGCTAAGCATTTTTATCATAAGGCTGAAATTGCCTTAATTACCGCGCCTTTGGCTATAAAAGAGCAAGCCCACCGCTTTTTTAGAATTTGGACCTTAAAAGAGGCACTCGCTAAAGCAACTAGCCGCCCAATAGCGCAATTGCTTAGCCCAAATGTATTTGATGAATTTTCTTTGTTAAACCTAACAGCATCGAGTAACACCATAACGGTTGCCAATGAGGAGTTTGATATAAGCGTGGCGCATAAAAAAAGCACCGACTGGCGGTGCTTTATACTTAATAACTTGGATACTTAATAACTTGGCTTTAAAAGCTTAAGCAGCGCTTTCTAATAAGCGGCTGTGTATTGCTTGTACCACGGTATCTGATTCGCTTTGCTCTACTAAAAAGCATAAGTTGTGCTTGCTTGCACCATGACAAATTAATCGAATATTAAACTCTTTTAATACGTTCATTAGGTTCATTTCGTGCTGGCGTAGCTGTATTTCAGAGCCTATAAGCGCCACTAAGGTTAAGTTGTTTTCAACCGATACATGACAAAATTCGGCCAATTTATCTAAACACGCTTGCTCAAGCTCAGGTCGCGAGGCATTAGGTGCGTTATCTAGGGTTATGGCAACACTAATTTCTGAGGTAGTAACTAAGTCTACCGATATATTAAACTCACTTAAAATGGTAAATACACGGGCCAAAAAGCCACTTGCTAATAACATTTCTGGGCTTTTAAGCGTTAGCAATATTTGGTTTTTACGCTGCGTAACGGCACGAATACCTGGCTGCTGCGATTTTTCACGCTCAATCCACGTCCCCCCGCGCTCTGGCTC
>NZ_AUTO01000297.1:0-1601 GCF_000498055.1 Pseudoalteromonas sp. TB51 | reverse complement strand
AAGCCGCTTTAGCGCTTGTATTAGAAGGTGCTAAGCAGCCAAGTGGCTACACCGAGCCCCTATTACACAGTTACCGCTTAAAATATAAAGCAAAACACCATAACCTAGCTGAATAGTTAACATTAGTTTAACAGCAAAAAAGCGCGTTTTGCCTACACAAAACGCGCTTTTTGTTTATTAGGGCGTGTTGATCTTTGCAGATTGAAATTTGTTCAACCTAGGCAGAACCCAAAAGGGCAGCGTATGTTTGGCATTTATGCTACGTTATCGCCTATTTATGGGGAATAACCACACTTCAGAGGCTCTGCCTTGCCTAAAAACCAAACATACTGCTGCAAATTCAAGCGCCAAAGGTCAACACGCCCTAGTACCGTTATTTATTTAGTGCTCACTGTACCTAGCGCTAAATTAATTTTTAATTATTGCATTGTGATACACGTTTTGAACGTCATCACAGTCTTCAAGCATGTTGATGAACTTGTCAAAATTAGCAATAACTTCTTCATCTTCAATTTCTACATGCACTTGCGGAACAAACGTAATTTCATCTACTTCAAAGTTAATCCCTTCAAAGTTTTCCTCAAGCGCTGTTTTCGCTTTATAGTACTCAGTATGAGGTGCAAATACCGACACTTTACCATTTTCAACTTCAACGTCGGTTACATCAACGTCGGCCATCATTAGTGCTTCAAGGACCACTTCGTCATCGTCACCGGCAAAACCAAGTACAGCAAGGTGATCAAACATATGTGCAACACAGCCCGGTGTACCAATTTTTGAATCTGTTTTGGTAAACGGTAAACGTACATCTTTAATTGTACGGTTTGGATTGTCGGTTAAGCAATCAACAATAACCATGCAGTTACCTGGGCCATAGCCTTCGTAACGTGCGGGAGAATAATCTTCCCCTGCCCCACCGGCTGCTTTTTCAATTGCTTTTTCTATTACGTGAGCAGGAACCTGGTCTTTTTTTGCTTTTTCTATTAGACGACGCAGTGATTGATTGACATCGGGGTCTGGTTCGCCATTTTTAGCGGCAACATAAATTTCTTTACCGTACTTTGAGTTAACTTTAGTTTTTGCGTTGGCTGTTTTAGCCATCGAGCTCTTACGGACTTCAAATGCTCTGCCCATCTTGTGCCTCTAATCAATACGTTAATTTTGCAATATTTTACCAATTCAAACCCTATTGGGCTAGGGTCTGTTGAACTTTACAAACTGAATTTAAAACAACCTATTTGCTAAATAAATAAGGACGAGCCTATGCAAATAATACAGGAGTAATTACGCAAAAATAAAAGCTACACTCTATTTAACATAACTCTACTTTTTGTGAGTAACTTTCGATTAAAGTAACTAACTCGGTAAATTCACGTAAAACGTAATCAGCTTGGTCGGCATAAATAGGCACCGCGTTTGGCGCGTACAAACAAGCGCGCATATTTGCATTATGTGCTGCTTGAATGTCGTATAAAAAATCCCCTACGTATAACAAGTTGCTGGCGTTTATATTCCAAAGCGTGGCAATTGCATTTAAGGCACTGGGATCGGGTTTGGCTGGGGCATCGCTACGGGTTAATACCGTTTCGATAGGTAGCGGG
>NZ_AUTO01000296.1:0-11781 GCF_000498055.1 Pseudoalteromonas sp. TB51 | reverse complement strand
TATCAAAATTGCGGGTAACAATAGCCATAGGAATATTTTTAACTTTAAGGGCGTTAACGGCTTCGGTTACGCCTGGCAATATAGTGGCAAACTGAGCGTCTTGCAGCTCGTGTTGATGCACTATATTCATCGCTTCTTCACGCATGTAGGGCGATGGAAGCTGGGCAATATAATCAAGTAGGTCTTGCTCGCATGGGCAACCTATTTGTGCTTTTATAAGAGAGAAATCTAACTCAGACGATACTAACGTGCCATCTAAATCAAATATAACTCCTTGAATAGCCTCTACTTGAGCTTTCATATCATTCCTTGAATGAGGTAAAAATCAATACAACATGTGTACACATAATGACTCTACTTCATGAGAATAATTTAGCAAATGTTTATCAAACAAATTATTAGAAAAGTATTCACTTATCTATTACTTTGCCTTATAAACACCAATTAATTACTAAAATTCTACGAACAGCTAGTAATAACAGATCAAAAATGAACACAGCATAAACAAAAGGAGAATACGCGCACATAAACTGCAGTGCGCGTAGGTTGGGGAAGTACTTATTGCTCGAATTTACCCTCGAGCCAGGTATCGTTTTGGGTAAAGTGAAGGGTTTTAATCTTGCCTTTACCTTCTACGTTTACCATATTTACTTGAGAAGGCCATAAGTCACGCAGTGCGCCGTTACTCATTTTTATGCCTTCAATCCCTTTTGGGATAGGAGCTTCTTGATATACCCAAAAAAACTTTCCATCAATTTGCGCACCGACTTGGCTAAGCGTTAATGGCTTACCCTTTAAGGTTTGCAGCGCAACATGCGACTCAACATACTCTACAAAACGTTGTTGGTCGGCCTTGTTGCTGATGATATCGGCTTTTCCATTAAATAAATGCGCTACAGCATGCTCAGTATCATGTAAATAAAAGCGATGCATAAGCTCAATATTGTTAGTACGTTTATTAAAAAGCACCGTAGTAACCGATGACTTTAGTTGATGCGCCATACTTGGCGCAGCAACTAAAAGGCAAACAATAATAAGCAAAAAGCGCATTATTGTTGCTCCTCACCATCTTTTTTCTCGTCTTTTTTAAGCTCAGTTTTAATGTCTTGCATAATATCTCGACTTACTTTCGCTTTACTCTTTTTCTTTTTATACACTTCAATACGTGAAGGAATAATACGACGAGGGTAGTTGTTGTTCTCAACATCTACATCAGCTGTTTCCCAGCGAGGGTCAACGCTCACCGATACCAATGGCTTATTTTTATCTGTAACAATAAGCTTTTGTACATTTTTGTGATTACGGCGCCAAATTTCAGCCGGAATGTAACGCTCTTCGGTTGTGCCATCTTCATAAGTTAGCTCTAATAAAATAGGCATTACCAAGCCACCTAGATTTGAAAACTCCATAACATAGTAGTTTTTATCTTCTTCAAGCGCGCGATCTAGCGTTTTACGCTCCCACGGCTCTAAGCCTTTTAAAAACTTGTTGTACGCGTTACGTTCTTTATTAGTAACAGTAAAGCGGTCGTTTTCGTCGTAAAAGTCGGTAATATCTGGATTTTTTTCAACCCAAGTTTGCTTACCTTCTTCACGGTTGCGCTTAACAAATAGTGATGTTGGTTTGTCTGCTTCTATATCGCGTAAGCGTTTAAAGTCAATATCAGGGTTTTTAGTATCTAAACGTAATTGATACACTTTATCTAACGAGATATCTACATGGTCGGTGCTGTAAAACCAGCCGCGCCAAAACCAATCTAAATCAACACCCGAGGCTTCTTCCATCGTACGGAAAAAATCTGCTGGAGTAGGGCGCTTGTATTTCCAGCGCTGTGCGTACTCTTTAAAAGCAAAGTCGAATAAGTCACGGCCTAAAATAACTTCACGTAAAATATTAAGTGCCGCAGCTGGTTTAGTATAAGCATTAGGACCTAAACGAAGTACGCTGTCTGACTGCGTCATGATAGGTACTTGGTTTTGCGATTTCATGTAGCTAACAATATCGCGCGGCTCAACACCCCACGGTATAGTTGGGTCCCATTCACGCCCTGCAACGCCATCTAAAAAGCTATTTAAACCTTCATCCATCCAGGTCCATTGGCGCTCATCAGAGTTTACAATCATAGGGAAGTAAATATGGCCAACTTCATGAATAACCACACCAATTAAAAAGCGTTTTTCAGCTTGAGAATAAGTGCGCGAGCCATCATCTTGCAGCTCTGTACGTGGGCCATTAAAAGTGATCATTGGGTATTCCATACCACCTACAGGGCCATTTACCGATTGCGCTACAGGGTATGGGTAGTCAAATGAATAGCGAGAGTACACTTCCATCGTATGTACTACAGATTCAGTTGAATACTTTTTCCATAAATCGCCACCCTCTTTAGGGTAAAACGACATAGCCATCACTAAAGGTTGTTCATCGCCACCTTGCTGATAGCCCTTTGCATCCCACATAAATTTACGCGACGACGCCCACGCAAAGTCACGCACATTTTCTGCTTTAAAGTGCCATGTTTTTGTTTTATCGGTACCTTGTTTTTCGTTTTCTAACGCTTCTTCTTCAGTAACAATAAATACAGGGCGCTTTGCTGTTTCAGCTTTTTCTAAGCGGTTACGCTGCGTGCGAGTAAGCACTTTGCTTGCGTTATCTAACTTACCTGTTGCCGATACAATATGATCAGCAGGTACAGTAATTTCTACATCGTAATCACCAAACTCAAGCGTAAACTCACCACGGCCTAAAAACGGCTTGTTTGTCCATGCTTCGTAATCGGTGTAAGCAGCTAAACGCGGAAACCACTGCGCAAGTAAAAATATATCGTTGCCATCTTCTTCAAAGTGCTCGTAACCAGAACGTGCACCTACGGCATCTTCTTCAACAATGTTAAAAGCAAAGTTCATACTAAACTCAGCTTCTTTGCCTGGTTTTAGCGGCTCGTTTAAATCTATACGCATTAGCGTATCAACAACAGTAACGCGCAGTTCATCGCCATTGTCATCTTTTACATTGCTAATTGTATAGCCTAGCTCGTTGTCGCTCATAAATTGTTGACGACGTAGCTCACCTAAACTTAATTTAGCCGGCTTTTGCGCAGGTAAACTATTTAGCGTGCTTTTAAACGTTTTTGTGGTTTCGGCAATTGAGTCGCTTTTAAAAATATTTTGATCTAACTGTAACCACAAATATTTAAGTGTATGCGGCGAGTTATTTTTATACTCAATGCTTTGGCTTGCTGTTAAGCGTCGCTTTTTTTCATCAAGCTTTACATCTATGTCGTAATTAACACGTTGCTGCCAGTATTTTTCGCCTGGCTCACCTGCGGCACTACGATAAACATTTGGGGTAGGAAGCGCTTCGTCTAACTGGCGAAACTTATCAACGAATGAGCCTTTAGTTTGCTCAACGGATGACGCTAACACAGCGCTCGACATTGCCAGAGGCAACACAAACGCGCTTAGCGTAAGAACTGTTTTTTTCATTATGAGTCCTAGTGGAATTTTGTGAGCGTACTTTGACAAAGTTACTATTTTTGTTCAATTAATTAGCGACCAACCGCCCATTAAACACGGTAATATTCACGTTGTTTTAACATGCTTTTTGAATCAGTAAATTAAGCCGCTTTTAAAACTGTAAAGGGGGTTTACACTTCACAGCTAGTTGATGTGTATTAATTAAGGTACAAACGCAGTATTTATAAGGGTTCAGGCCTAATTCATGCCATTAGCTTAGGATTAAATTAAGGTGCAAAAATATGTTGTTTTAATTGAGCTTAAATTTATAGCGTTAGCAGTGTTTACATGGTTTTAATGCGCTCAGGTTCAATGCAAATTAAGCAGCATATTTAAACTAAAGGAGCCCGATATGAAATTTTACATTGTAAAAAAAGATCATCAGCTCGAAGCTATCCCTGCTGATAAAGACTTACTAGAGCGCTACGAATCAAACCAATATTCGTATGTTAATGTGGTGTCGGCATGCAATAAGCAAGATGCACTAAAACGCCTATCTACTGAACAAAAACACAGTAAAAAGTGGTTAATAATTGGCGCAAATATTGCCGTGATCTCACTAATATTAACTATTTATACGATAAATTAAAAATAGTGAAATTTTAGGTTGATATTTAGTGCATTTTATATTTAAAATCGCCCACTTTTTTTATTTGAGCATAATAAAATCGTTACAATTATTCTCAAATATGTACTTATTACCAGTAAGCAATGTGGTGGGTGTATGGATTTTTATATCCTAAAAAAACAACAAGAGCTAATAGCCATTCCAGCAAATCAGCAAAGTTGTAAGCAGTATCTAGACTCAGGTTATTTTTATATTGATAAAGTAGCCGCCTGTAACGAAACGAATGCCATAAAAGCATTGCAAGCAAAGCAAACTAAAAGTTTAAAAATGCCGCTAGGCATGGCTTTGTTAGCGCTTCCTGTCATTATTATTGCTATTTATAGTTTTACCTAAACTAAAGCCCTCCCGAGGCTTGCATCTTTACTTGCCTTGGGTATATTGGCGCTCTTATGGTTTTTTAAGAGCGCGATATGAAAGTTCTCCACACCTCAGATTGGCACCTAGGCCAACAATTTTATGAACATGACCGCCGTGATGAGCACGCTGCATTTTTTACTTGGCTACTTAGCACCCTTGTAGAGCAACACATAGATATACTTTTAGTTGCAGGCGACATTTATCATACAGCCACACCCAGTGCCAGCGCCGAAAACCAACTTTACCAATTTATAAAAGATGCTAAAAAGCGTTGCCCGCAATTGTACGTTGTTATTATTGCCGGTAACCACGACTCAGCAAATCGTATATTAGCGGCGCAGCCCTTACTTGCTCAGTTTGACACCCATGTAGTGGGGCGCTTTGAAGTAACCGACCCAGCCAATACCGTGATTGAAATAAATACGCAAAATAAACGCGCTGTAATCGTCGCTATGCCTTTTTTACGTACCAGCGATATAAGTTCACTTAGTCATACTAAAAACGGCCCTAGTTACGCACAAGGCGTTGAAAAAGCCTATAAGCTTGCACTTGATCACGCCTATAGCATTAACGCGCAAAATTCACCGTTAATTGTAATGGGGCATTTACATGCCAAAGGCGGTGATATTTCAAGTGACTCAGAACGTAATTTAGTGATTGGTGGGGAGGAGTCTATTTCGGCCAATGTATTTGGTAACAAGGCAGACTACGTAGCACTGGGGCATTTACACAAAGCGCAGCAAGTCGCTAAAAAAGACGTTATTCGTTACAGCGGTACGCCTATTCCTATGTCGTTTTCAGAGCGTAACTACACGCACCAAGTTAATGTAATAGAATTTAAAAGTGATGAAAAACAAACTATTAGCACATCTGTAAACCCCCTTTACATTCCACGCTCTGCTGAAGTGATTATTTTACCAAAAGGGGTGTGCGTGCCATTAAGCGACTTATGCGAGCAAATTAAAGCGCTCGATACATCACAACATACTATTGCCCCTTATTTACGCGTAAAACTTAAATCAAGTGATACCGACACCACCTTTAGAGAACAAATAGAGCAAGCACTTGAGGGTAAACACGTAAAATTTTGCGGCATTGAGCGGGTACGAGAACAAACCACAACAAGCGATAACAGCGCCGTATTTGAAGATTTAAGCGAAATTGAAATGCTCAACCCATTAAACTTATTAGAACAAGCCTTTGCAAACTACAAAGATATGGCCGGCCAAGCTGTACCAGATGAGCTAAAAACACTGTTAAACGATGTAATAAGTGAGCTGACGGAGCAAGAGCAACTATGAAAATAACCGCAGTTCGTATTCATAATTTAGCCTCAATAGTCGATGCCGAAATCGACTTTACTCAAGCTCCACTAAAAGATGCGGGCTTGTTTGCTATAACCGGCGACACAGGCGCAGGTAAAAGCACCTTTTTAGATGCTATTTGTTTAGCGCTTTATACTAAAACAGCACGCTTAAAAGGCGATAAAGGCAACTTAATTGATTTTAACGGCGACAGCATAAAGCTAAACGATGCGCGTAACTTACTGCGCAGAGGCAAATGGGAAGGCTTTGCTGAAGTTGATTTTGTTGGCCAAGATAAACAACTATACCGCGCACGCTACGTTATTACCCGTACCCACAAAAAAGCAACAGGCAAGTTAAAAGTAGCTGAGCATACGTTACTAACCTTGCCCGATGAAACCCTAATAGCCGATAAAAGCCAAACCATAAAAGAAGTAGAGAACAAAATAGGGCTAAGCTTTGATCAGTTTTCCCGCGCGGTATTATTAGCACAGCACGAGTTTGCAGCCTTTTTAAAAGCCACAGGCGATGAACGCGCACAACTTTTAGAGTGTTTAACCGGCACCGATAAATTTAGCTTAATTGGTAAACGTATTTTTGAGCGTAATAAAGCGCTAAAAGATCAATATGAATTACTTAATGCAAGCCTTGCAAGCTACACCTTGTTAAGCGATGACGAGTTAAGTGCTAAACAAACCTTGCGCGATGAGTTACTTAAAAAAATTGAGCTAACTAAAAAAAAGCATGCAGCAACAGAGCAAAACTTAAATTGGTATAAGCAAGCAGCTAGTTTATCACAGGCACTAGAACACGCAATAAAGCAGCAACAACACGCGCAACAACAGCTTGATGCAATAGCAAAGCAAAGTGAGCAAGCTAAACAAGCACAAAGCGCCCTTGAAATAAAAGACAACCGCAAACGTCATGAGTACTTAACGGCGCAAAACAAAGCACTTAGTACGCAAATAAGCGATTTAAAAGTGATTGACCATGCTGCGCTTATAAAAGAGCAGGCCGCAACACTTACAACAAAGCAAAGCGAGTTAAAAACAGCGCAAGAGCAAAAGCAAACGGCAGAGCCAATTATTGCAAAAGCCCGCGAGCTCGACAGCCAACTTGCTATACACGCACAAAAAATTACAAGCCTGACTCAGCAAAGCGAAAAAGAGCAGCAGCAACTTAGCGAATTACAAACGCAGTACACGCAAAGCCAACATGCACTTGATGAGGCAAACAAACTCAGCACTGGGCATCAAACGTGGCTAAACGAGCACACGCAGCTTAAACCATTGGCTAATGATTGGAATTATTACCAACATAGCTTTAATACGTATTTAAGTGCCAATGAGCAAATAAAGGCAACCGCTTCGCAAAACCAACAGCTGTTAGAAGAGCAAACTAAACAAGCGGCGCTGTTAGCTGAGCAAACTAAAAAAGTAGAGATGCAAGAGCAACACCTTGCGCATCAACAAAAAGATCTTAACCAACTAAGTGAGCAACAACGCCAATTTAATATTGAACAATGCGATAGCAAACTTAAAAATATTGAATATTTAAAAGATCAGCGTTTGCGCTACCAGCAGTTTAATCAAGAAATAAAACACAGCACACAACAACAAGCTGCGGTTGCGGCCAAGCTTGTAAACAGTGAGCAAACGCAAACAACATTGCAACAAAGCTTAGCCTCGTGCGAGCAAGCACTTAAACACAGTGAATACGCATTAAACCAAGCTCGCCTGCGTGCCAGCGAAAACGTAGAGCATTTACGCACGCAGCTTACCCCTAACGAGCCATGTGTAGTATGCGGGGCAATAGAGCACCCGTATGCAAGCAGCCAAAACCCGCAATTAAATAACCTAATAGCCGATTTTGAAACAAGTTATAACCAGGCTAAGCAGCAACACGATAGCGCCCAAGCTAAGCTGCATCAGCACCAAACTCAACATGCTGTACTTGTCACTGAACACGCCCAATACAGCCAAGCCATACAGAGCGCACAGGCAAAGCAGCTAGAAATTAAAACAACAATGCAAGGGGCACGTACAGAGCTTAACGACTTAACAGCACAGCAGCTTGATGAAACATACGCCCAGCTCAGCAGTCAAAAGTCGCACTATTTTGAATCGCAAAAACAGCAAACAGCCCTGCAAGAAAAAGTAAATCAGCTAATAAATAACTTAAAAGCCGAGCAACATACACAGCAGCAATTGCATAATCAGCATGTTGAATTAACCAATAAGCTTGGCCAAATAAACACTAAACATGCAGAGCTAAATACGCAAGTTAACGAGCTTACCAGCACCCTTAATGCACAGTTTGAGCACAGTGACTTTTGGCAGCAATTGCAAAACAACACGCTTAATATGAGCGATTTAAGCCAGCAGGTTGAGCAGTACCAGCAAACAAAAGTTCAGCTTGAACAAAGTCAAAAACAAATAGACAGCGCTAATCAGCAATTACAGCAACTCACACCGTTAATTGCTAAAAGTGAGCAAGCGCTTAAAGTTTTAAAAGACGATTTAGCCAAAGCGCAACAACTGCAAAATACCACACGCACAGAGCGCCTTGCTTTATTTAACAACGAGCCATTAAGTGCCGATGATTACCAAGCAAAACTTAATGCGCAGCTTGAGCAGTGCCAAAAGGCGTTACATACAAGCCAACAAGCCCACGACAGCGCAATTAAAAAACGCGATGAGCACGCTATAACACTCAAAAATATTGAGCAGCGCTTGGCAGAGCAAACTCAAGAGCAAAATACACTTGAAGAGCGCTACAATGCCTGGTTTAGCGACTTTAAAGCGCAATATAGCGAGGCAAATCACGAACAGATCGCTATTTTACTAACTCTGACTAGTGAGCAAATAAAAGAGCAATTAATGCAGTTTGAGCAGCGTTTAGCAGCACTTACAGACGCAAATGCAGCGCTTAAGCAACAGCAAAAGGCGCAAACAGATCACCAAAATACTAACAAGCCCGAAAAAAGCGAAAGCCAATTAGCAGAGCAAGAAACGTCCTTAGCCAATGAACAAACTGAGCTACAAAATAGTTTGCTTGGCACTAATACCGCGCTTGAGCAACACAATCAAAACGCCAAAGCACTTAAAGGCAAACACGCTGAACTTGCTACCCTTAAAAAGCAGGTAGAGCAGTGGCACGTACTTAATAAAGTATTAGGGGATGCAACCGGTAAAACCATGCGTAATTTAGCGCAAACACAAACCCTTAAAATATTGCTGCATTATGCTAACAGCCATTTAAAAACCCTCAATAAACGCTACGAGCTCACTGCCATTGCGCAATCGCTCGATATAGCCATTATTGACNATATGGCCGACGAACAACGCTCTGTTAATACGCTCTCTGGTGGTGAATCATTTTTAGTATCACTAGCACTGGCATTAGGGCTTGCATCCCTTTCTTCAAATAAAGTGCAAATCAACTCTTTGTTTATTGACGAAGGGTTTGGTACGTTAGATAGCGAAACACTCAGCGTTGCTATGGACGCACTCGACTCATTACAAGCACAAGGCCGTAAAGTAGGGGTTATATCACATGTGAGTGAAATGAGTGAACGCGTAGCCACGCAAGTACATGTAAGTAAAAAAAGTGGTGGATACTCCACTGTTGAAGTCTTATAAAGGAGTTAAAAAATGCCAACATTCACAGGCGAGCAAGCAACGCATTACAACGACCGCATTACCCGTTTAGTCCCTGGTTATGAGCTATTGCACCAACTTACTAATGCTCAACTTAAAGCAACCCTTAAAGATAACGCACACATTTTAGTCGTGGGCGCAGGCACAGGCAAAGAAATACTCGCTCTTGCCGCGCTTAACCCTACTTGGCAATTTACCGCGCAAGATACCTCAAGTGATATGCTCGCAATTGCTAAACAAGCGTTTGAAGAGCACGGCATATCAAAGCGCGTTATTGTTATTGAAGGCGAGCTTGATAAGCTATCAACTAAGGCCGATGCGGCGCTATGCCTACTCGTAATGCACTTTTTAAAAGACGACGGCAGCAAAAAGCAGCTATTAAAAAATATTAAAGCTAATTTAAATAAAGGCGCAAACTTATTTATTAGCGATTTAATGAAACCCGAAACCGACTTTGAGCGCGAAGCACAAATTACTGTGTGTGCCGATTTAGGCTTAAGTGATGCAGGGCAAGCCTACACAGCTCAAAACTTAGACAGTGAATTTTACCCACTTGATAGAATGCGCTTTAGCGAGTTACTTAACGAGTGCAAATATGGTATTCCTAAGCTTTATTTTAAAGCGCTCGGTTTTAGCGGATACGTTGTTTAATAGTATAAAATTTAAGTAACATAACCCAAAACACCGAGTATGCATACTCGGTGTTTTATTTTATACACACCCTTACATTTCCTGACAGCAACAAACAAACTTCTCACATCTTTTATATGCGTTGCTACTTGTTATTTCCCTATTAAATATTAACAAGGACTCAACATGAAAAAGTATCTTATCGCGGTATTACTCCTATCAGGCTGCGCATCACAAGGGGTAGATCGAAACAATCAAAACCAAATTATTAAGCGTTACTACGCATCGGTAGAATCAATACAACCCGTCACACTTTCATCTGAAGTAGGCACAGGCATAGCAGCTGGCGCCGGGTTCGGCTTTGTCGATAACTTAGATGGCAACAGCAAAGAAATGCTCGGCGGAGCAATAATTGGTGGGTTAGTGGGAGGGTTATTTACCGCGTTATTTGAAGGCGGTAACGATGCCTATCAATACAATTTATACGCAGCTAACGAAGGCGAATTTACTATTATTCAAAAGCAAAAACTCGATAAAAACACGCAATGCGTGGTAGTAAATGCAGGCGATACAGTAAAAATTGAGCCTGTAGCGCACCACTTTTGCAATCAAAACTAATTAATACCAAAAGCCGATACTGCAATATCGGCTTTGTGTTTTACATAAGCATAGGGCGCATCCCACTAAATACGTGTTACTCAGATCTGGTTTATATCAACTACCTTTAACCAATCTCACCAAGTGCTTTCATCGCGGCCTGCGCTTTATCGGTTTGTATAAAAATATGATCGTGATAAAACGCAGCTACTACGTTAGCGCTAATATTATGCTCGGTTAATTTGGCCGATACCGCAGTGGTTAATCCAATAGCCTCAAGGCTTGAATGCACATTAAGGGTAATTAAATTATATTTAGCTTCATACGTAATACCGGCTTTATCGGCGGTATCTGCATTTAAAATAAGGGTTAGGCCTTCTTCTTCAACGTAACTGGCAAGCGGGTTTAAATGAACGTAGTCGGCAAGGCTGCCTGCTAAACAACAAAATATGTATTCACCTTGTTTAAGCTCCGGGTTCATTGATTTTAATAACGTATTTAGCTCTAAAATTCCCGCCATTTTGAGTCCTTACATTTTCAATTAGATGTTTTAAGCTTGGCAACTAGCTCGCTTAATCGGGCTATTTTAATATTACTTAACTGCCGGTAATCAAAGTACGGACACACAATAATGTTATTCGTTGTATCAATTGCAAACTCATCGTCTAACCAATTAAATTGCGCATTAAGCTTACCTTGCTGTAATAAGTTTTTAGCATGAGTTCGCCCAGCAATAATATGCAGTTGATTTTTATTTATGCCGTTAATAATGGGCGCACTAAATAACAGCGCTGTTTTACTGTTTTTTTGCAGTAAAAATGTATCGCGATACGCTTGCCAGCTAGCGGCTTNCGCCAGCCATTACCGCAGTGCTGGTTTATGGTATTTATTTGCTCGTTTATTACAGGCTCAACACTGTGTAGAGTTGCAAAGTAGGGCATAGGCGGCGCTTTTGCCACATAAACGGCTACGCTAAAGGCTTGCTCACCTAAGCCAATTAATTGCTCACTCACACTAGCTCGCCTTTTTTTGCGCTAAAATACGGTCGAGGTTATTGGCAAAATTTTGGCGGTCGGTTTGGCTAAGCGGTG
>NZ_AUTO01000295.1:0-11815 GCF_000498055.1 Pseudoalteromonas sp. TB51 | reverse complement strand
GGGTATGGCGCTTTGGCTTTGCTCGCCGTATTCTAAAAACAATGCCAGCTTGTAATGTAAATGGGTGGGGCATTGCGCTTTTAAGTCAGCTAAGTTTTGTGTGTCGGCCGCTAAAATTAAATCAAACTCAGTAAAATCGCTGCTACGCACTTGGCGCGAAAAAATACCTTTAAAGCTATAACCACGTTTTTCACCCGCAGCCATTGAGCGGCTATCTGGCGTTTTACCTTCGTGGTAGCCAATAGTCCCTGCCGAGTCTACCTTAACCTCAACACCTAATTTTTTAGCGCGCGCTTTTAACACCGCCTCTGCTGTGGGCGAGCGGCAAATATTACCTAAACACACTATCAGTACTTTTTTCATTAAGGCTCCTTTAGCTAATTTAACCACCTAGGCTTTAAAACTGTTTTAATATAGCCTCGTTATAGTCATCGGCATTTAAAGTCAGGTTATACTTGGCCGCCACACTATCAAGCTCGGCTTGTTTTATANGCCGTGAGCCCGCATAACTATAATGAATCGCTAACAATGCATCGGTATTACCCTCGCGCCCTGCCGCTTTTAGCTTTGGCATTTTGCGGGTTACTTTATTAAGCGCTTGTTTAAGCTCCCACACGTACACCACTTCGGTCATAAAACTATGGGTACGGTATTTATTTAACAGCCAGCCAATGGCTAAACTTGTTATAACAACACCGGTTAAATTCCAATGAAAGTGACTCCCGCTTTCATCAGGAAACAACGCAATTAACGTTTGCGATATAGCCAAGCTGCCAACAGCTAAACCCGCCGCACACCCTACAATTACCCTATTTAAATGTTTGCGGTAACGTGCTTTATCTATTTGTATGAGTTGCATAACAGCCTAAAAAATTAATAAGTAAAAATATAGCGAACGCTATTGTAACTAAACCCCGCAATTTTTATAAAATTATTTAACCCCTTTTTGATTTGCCCTCCGTTATAGCTTTTAAACAACCCAATAAGTTTACTCGGAGCGGCTCATGCACACACTTGAAGTACCCAATAATTCAGCATTTATTAAAACATCAACCGNCGGCGCAGTAATGACCTTTGCCGCCTTTGCATTTATGCAATACTTAATTAGTGGCGAGCAGCGCGCACCTATAAAACTCGGCGACGATATTATTGTAGAGATTTTTCAGGCGCCAGAGGATTCACAAGTTAGGCATATACAAAAAATACAGCCACCACCGCCTGTGCCAAAAACGCCGCCTAAAGCGCCACCAATCGATACCTCAAACGACCCTGTAATAGCGATTAACGAATTAACACCAATCACTATTGATGATTTTGGAGATGACATAAATAGCACGATTAACCGCCCAACAGGCGATGCAACACCCATAGTGCGCATAAATCCAAAATACCCAACATCTGCTGCGCGTAATGGCATAGAAGGCTGGGTACAACTGAGCTTTAGTATTTCGCCCACCGGAGAAGTAATAAACCCAGTGGTAATAAATGCCGAGCCCAAACGTACCTTTGACCGCGAAGCAATAAGAGCCATAAAACGCTGGAAATATCGCCCCAAAGTAATAGAAGGTGTGGCACAATTACAAACAGATCAAACCGTACAGCTCGATTTTAAATTAGATAACTCTATTTAACGGACTAAACGCCTATGCTACTCAGTATTAAGTCATGGTTATTTGAAACGCCAAGCAAGGATTGCATGGCAAGTTACGCAAAAAGTGGCGACAACCGCCACTTAGAGCAGCTTATTGCCTTATACAGTAACGACTTATACCACTACCTGGTGACGCAATCTAATACGCATTTAGCATACGACGTAAGCCAACAAACCTGGCTAAAAGTAATCGAAAAACGCCACCTTTACCAAGCTCAAACCACGCCAAAAGCGTGGTTATTTAAACTCGCGCGCAACACATTAGTAGACGAATACCGCAAACAGCAGCGCTTTGTAGAGCTTGACGAAAACACCCACCTACCCGCGCAGCAAAATGAGCAAGGTAATAACAATAGTATTAGCAATATAAATTACCAAGCGTTCGATAGCGCACTCAAGCAACTGAGCTTTGTGCAACGCGAAGCCATTACCTTACAACAAGAAGGCTTTAGCCTTGCCGACATAGAGCTTATAACGCAAAGCAACCATGAGAGCGTAAAAACAAGGCTGCGCTATGCCAAGCAAAACCTTAAACGTTTATTAGGAGCAAACAATGAACAAGCCTGATGAGCAGTTTGATCAAAAGCTCACTCAACACTACAAAGAGCGAAAAGCACGCACTACACTCAGCGCTTCCCAACAAAAAGCGTTACTTAACAATGCAAGCCATAAAAAGCCCTCAAGGCTTAGTTTTACGCTACAGTTAACCAGCCTTGCCTGCGCACTGGGCGTATTCGCATTTATTGTATTTGATAACAGCAATGGCATTAACTACGCACCTAAAACGGTGCTTAACACTATCGATATTCACGACTACTCAATTATTAAAACCCACGAAATAAACCCATCGGGCAGTTACACAAGCGCCATTACCGAGCAAAAACACGCACTCGATACTCAGCACGCTAATAGCTTGCGCTTACACCAACAACGCCACATAGAATACGGCACGCTCGTAAAGGTTGATAACGACTGGTTCATAGCCAGCTGTAATGACGAGGTACTGGTACAAATTAAGCAATCACTGCTCAGTGATTTAAAGGGTAAACATGCGGTAGAAAGTGGTCTAAATACGGGTGATATGCTGGCTATGGCGCATAACGGTAAAGGGCAGATTGTAGCGCTTAAACATGCGGGAGTTGGGGTTAGGCAGTGTGGGGCTTAGGTGGTTTAGCTCAGTTAATGTTGGTGGTAATTTAGATATTTATTACCACCGAGAACACAGAGGCGCTTCGCGCTGCACAGAGGTAGTTAACTATCGCCCATATAATCTAATGGTGAGGAAAGCTCTATAAAATCACGATATTGCTCTTTAGTAATTTTGTTATATGCATCTTTTACATAAATATATCTAATCAAAGACTTAGCCACTTCATATTGAGTAGAATCATTGCATTCCCGTAATTCTTTTTCAGCTTGCTCTAATTCAGTTAACTTCCTCCCCTGTGTGTTTCCAAATCCTGCAAAAACAAGTGATGTTTCAACTACAAAAATTTGGCAGAAAAAATACTCTATGTAATGCTTTAATTTAATTACTTTCTTCGTATCTTTGTAGCGGTTAATTATACAGTTCGGCTCCTTACTATATAATTTTGAATCAATAAAAAATATAACATCCCTTTCTAAATCTACGGGTAGTATTTCTTCTGATAAATAATCAGATAACTTTATATTTTGTGTATCGCTTTTCTGAGTTAGTTTTGTTCTCTTAAACCTTCCACTTATTATTTCTTCATATAAAGAATAATCTTTTTCATAGATACAAAACAAAACCGTGAGCACAAGTACATCAATTTTTTTACCACTTGGTAAATTCACAATAATAGCTGTAATACGCTCAGTAATTTGAATAGCTGTTCTTGCTGATACCTCAAAGGCATCTAATACAACTGAAATATTAGCTAAAGCAGTTTCGGGGTTTTCTGTGCGGGGGAGTAGCTCAATATTTTTACTTTCTAAATACGCAGTTTCAAATTTAGTTGTATCGCTGTGTACTAATAAAAAGTCTTTTAAAACAGGACGCTTTAAACTGTAACGACTATTAAAAAAACGGCCTAAATAAACCTTTGCATCAAACCCTTCACCATAAATTGATTTAATTGTATGTTGAAGCTGATCGGTATCCGTAGCCACGACAAATACGATACCTTTTACATCAAAAATATGTTTAATCGTCTCTAGCATTTCTACTGCATAACTTGGGCGACAACGGTCTAACTCATCAATAAAAATAAATATAGGTAACGACTTATCTTTTTGCTTTTCAAACTTACAGACCCAATCATCTAACTTAGATTTTATTACTTCAATACTTTTGTTTTTAGCTTCATGATCTTTAATTAAGTTTTGCGCAAGCGCCTTTACAGCAGGCGAAAAGTCGCTGCCAGTTAACTTGTTAGAATTTTGCTTTTGATCATCTTCAATTTCTTCATCAGAGAATAGTAATGTGTGTAACTCATCTAAATCTATGCCTGATATTTTTTTAGTTAGGCCTTGTGCAATAGCAGGTGCAACGGCCTTAAACATAGAAACTGCACTCTTAGGAATAGTTATATTAAACTTAGCCTGACGTTGAAGCTGCTTGATGATACCTGCAATTACAGTTAAAAATGGGTCGTCTGAATAGTCTTGCTGCCATGCATCAATATATACAACAGGAAAATCTACTATTAATTCTCGTGACCAACGCTTAAGAAAATAGGTTTTACCTGCCCCCCATTCAGCATTGAGATTTAATACATAGTTTTTCTTTTGCTCATCATCAGGCCTACTTTCGTCATAACCTTCTTGAGCCAATAGCCTTGATAAGAAAGTGGCGTAGCGAGCTCTATCTAATTTATCTGCAGGAAAATATTCCTCTAATGGTGGCTTAGTTGCTTCACTCCAATTAAATTCTTTCATTTAATTCCCTCTAAATAGTCTTTTTTACATAGTGCAATATAAAACGCTCTATCGCTGAGTTCTCCGAGCTAACGCCCGACGCGCCAGCGCTGTACGCCTACAACAAACACTACATATAATTAGCTTTGGGTTTGCTCATTGCATCGGTGATACGTTGGGTTTCGTGTCACTCAACCCAACCTACTTCGCTAATATCTTATAAATCAGCGTTAATGACTACTGCTTTAAAAGTCGTTGTTCTGGATTGTGTAAGTATTTTAAGCCGATGGTCACTATACGTGTATGTACCATTGTTATAACGCGTAGTTGAACATTACCAATAACCACAATTGAGCCTTTACTGATTTCTCCTGAGAGCTTTTGGTTGATCACTTCTTCCAAGCTTATACCCTCTGGCGCGTCTATTTTCATGTGATATGAGTAAAATATATCGCCTACTAGCGTAACCCCTTTCACTTTAAGTTCGTTGCGCGCTAAGTGACTGTCTTGGTGGTTTGTTTTATCGGTTGCTGTAAAAACTAAATCAACAAAAGGTCTGTTAGCGGGTTTTAAAACAACAAATAAATGATCGTTTGGTTTTAGTTTAGTTGAGCCGCGTGGCGGTATGATTGAAGGCCCTCGTGTGATCATGGCTACAACTACACTTTCTGGTAGTGCAGCATGTGACAAACTGCGCCCAGAAACGCGAGAAACCTCACTTAACGTGTACTCTACAATTTCTATATCAATATCATTTAAGGCGGTAATTTCGAGCGTTGCAGCTGCTAAATCGGGTGGCGGCTCTATTAAACTTAACTTTTTAGCCATCCAAGGCATAGTTGAGCCTTGCAACGTGGCCGAGATTAACACCACGAAAAAAACCACATTAAAAATAAGCTCCGCCCCTGAAAGGCCAAACAACAGTGGGAATATAGCTAAAATAATCGGCACTGAGCCTCTTAGCCCCACCCAAGATACAAATAATGTTTCGCGATTATTAAAGCCAAATAATTTTAAAATTGGCGCTACCGCTAGTGGGCGAGCAACAAAAATAAGTGCCAGTGCTATTAACAACCCTTCTAGCCATACATCAACCAACGACGAGGGGTTAATTAAAAGCCCCAATACAACAAACATGGTTATTTGCCCAAGCCACGCTAAACCATCGTGAAACAGAAAAATGCCGCGTTTATATACAAATTTACTGTTACCTAAAATAACGCCGGTTATAAATACAGCTAAAAAGCCACTGCCGCCAAGCGTTGCAGAAAGGCCAAAAGAAAGCAGCCCAAATGCGGTTACCATTACTAAATACAAACCTGATGCATTTAATTTTATTCGATTAATAAACCACACCGACACCTTACCAATTAAAAACCCACAAACGGCGCCTACGCCCATTTGCTGGGCAAATAACTGCAGTAAACCCAACCCTATTGGCATGTCGTTCACTAGCATTTCGAGCAAACCAACCGTTAAAAAAATAGCCATTGGGTCGTTCGAGGCACTTTCTATTTCAAGGGTTGATTTAAGCTTTTTATTTAGGTGAATACCGGCGCTACGTAAAAGTGCAAATACGGCAGCGGCATCTGTTGAGCCCACAATCGCGCCCAGCAAAACGCCTTGTAATACGGGTAAGTCTAAAATATAAGTGGCGACAAGACCGGTAATTACAGCCGTTAAAAGCACCCCGACCGTTGCTAAAGCCGAAGCAGGTTTCCACACTTGTTTAATTGAACTGGTTGGCGTTTGTAGCCCACCATCAAATAGAATAATAGCCAGTGCTAGCGTGCCTAGAGCATGAGCCGCCTCTGCGTTATCAAATGATATACCTGCAATACCGTCTTCACCTGCAAGCATGCCCACCAGTAAAAATAGCACCAGCACGGGTAAGCCAACGCGCGCAGATAGCTTGCTCGAGATAACCCCTAGTAAAATTAAAATGGCACTAACAAGAATGATATTATCTATTACAAACATAGTGTGGGTTTACAGCCTTGTATAAGTTAAAAAGTAAGAATTTATAGCTATTAAAAAGCTTAAAGCTCATACCATACAATAACCTAAAAAATATAAATACGGGTACTTAACTGCATATTTAAAACAAAAAAGCCTGCGATTAAGCAGGCCTTTGAGTATTTAAACGAGCAAATTTTATAACACTATTATGCTTGTTACTAAGTACGCTATAAACGTCAGTGCGCCGCCAAATAACGCATACGGTAGCTGCGTTTTAACGTGGGTGAGTAAATCACACCCCGAGGCGAGTGCCGATACAGCGCTGGTGTCGGATATAGGCGAGCAGTGATCGCCAAATATACCGCCGCCTAAAATAGCGCCTACCACCAGTGAAGGTGGCAAACCGAGCGCTTGAATAAGCGGTACGCCAATAGGAATAAGTATGGCAAATGTGCCCCACGATGTACCCGTAGTAAACGACATAACCGCGCCGGTTAAAAACAGCACTGGTACAATTAAGTAAATAGGTAGGTAATCGCCCACTAGTGATGCGACAAATACGCCCGTGCCTAGCTCTTTTAAGCTTGCGCCCAGTGTAAGTGAAAGCAATACAATGCTCACCAGCGGTAATAACTCGCCCATGCCTTTAAAGCCGGTATCGACTAATTGATGGTGAGTAAATTGGCGCGAGCTAATCATTAAAACATATGCAACTACAATGGCTAATACCGTTGCGTATAAAACCGATTTAGAGCCGCTGCCTTCTGCAAGTACGCCGTTGCCGGTGTAAAACATAAAGCCTACCATGCTCACAATTAGGGTAAGTAATGGCACTAGCATGTAACGCGCTTTAGAGCCTTTTACTTCTTCTTTTAGATCGGTTTTTTGCAGCTCTAGCTTTTGCTCGGCTTCTTTCATTGGGCCGTGTACTTTATCAAACGCGATAGTGTAAAACACAATGACTAACGTGATAATCGCGTAAAAGTTATACCCTACGCTGCCCCATAAAATAGAAACTGCCGATTCGCTTAGCTCGTAATTGCCAAGTAAACCCAGTACAAATGCGCCCCAACCGTTAAGTAATATTAAAATACACACCGGTGCACTGGTACTATCAATAATATAAGCAAGACGGGCTCGGCTCATTTTAAACTTGTCGAACAAGCCTCGCGATACAATACCTGAGGTTAATACGCTGAGGTTTGACTCTATAAATACCGCGATGCCGGTAAACATGGTTAAAAAGCCAACTTGGCGCTTACTTTTTGCAATGCCTTTATTCATAAGCATATTAACGGTGGCTGCTACGCCGCCTGATTCGCGTATGTAGGCAAGCAAGGCACCAATCATAATACTGAATATTAAAATGCGAGTGTTACCCGGCGAGCTGGCTACCGATATTATGCGCTCAATGGTATTTAAAAATGTAGCAAATAAGGTATTACCCTCGCCTTGTATAGCGAGTAAAAATTCTGATGAAGCCACGGCCACCAAAAGTGCCATTATTACTTCTTTTCGCCAAAATACGATAGCGATAGCAATGAGCGGCGGTAATATAGAATACCAAGACATAAATTAACCTTTATTAATAGCGAAGTGCGTTCGCTTTATTCACGTTGAAACGCTTATTTTACAGGCCGTTTTAAAAATGTGGCCTGAATTTGTAAACCGCTTAGCTTAATGGATTGGCTTAGTTAAGTCACCTGCAAATAAATCACTTAAGGCACTGCACTTAGGCCGTTTTAGCCTAAACGATAATTTATTGATTTAGTAGTGCTTCGTAAATAAGCGATACCACCGAGCCATATTGCGCGGTCTCGTATTGTTTGCCCAAAAACTGGTAATGTTTTTGGCTTCCTTTTATTTTTGTGTGCCGTGCATTGGTCAATAAAATAATGGCTAAATCGTAGGTTGGATCAATAACCGTTACTGTGCCCGTCCAGCCAGTGTGCCCATACGCTTGTGCACTTGCGTAAGGGCCAAAATGCCAACGCCTGGCTTGGTTGTTACCTGCAAGCCTAAAGCCTAGGCCATAGGTTTCGTTGTTTAATTGTGGCGTTACAAACTGCGCTAAGGTTGATGCGCTAAATAACTGGGTATTGCCAAAACCACCTTGGTTTAATAGTACTTGGCAAAGCACAGCTAAATCGGGTGCGTTACTAAATAAGCCGGCATGCCCTGCTACGCCATCAAACGAATAAAATGCTCGCTCGTCGTGCACTTCGCCTTGTAAAACATTGGTACGAATATTATCAAAGGTAATACGGCCATCACGAGTGTTGCCGCTAAGCTCGGTTGCTGCAAATTCAGCGCGTTTAAAGCCCTTTTTAAGTGGGTTAAATACCGTATTGGTCAGTTTAAGTGGGGCGTAAATGTGTTGCTCTAGGTAGTCATCAAGTGGTTGCCCGGTTATACGCTCAACTAGTACGCCTAAAATCATGTAATCAATATCGGAGTAAACAGCTTGTGCGGGGTATTTATTGCTCAGCGGCACTTGCGTAAGTAACAGCTGCTTTGTAGTTTGGCTATTTTGCGAAAAATACGCATCGCCATTTTTAGCGCCTTTACGATGAAAATCAAACACCGGAGGGTAACCCGCTGTATGCGTGAGTAAATCTTTAACTGTGCGCAGCTTGCGGCCATCACCTTTGTATTCGGGTAAGTAACTTTGTACGGGCTTGTTTATATTTAAAAGCCCTTCGCTTACAAGTTTCATAAGGGCAAAATTAGTGGCAAATATTTTGGTGTTAGAGGCTAAATCAAACAGAGTATGTGTTTGCATTGGCTCTGGGCGTAGTAGCATTAAATCACTTTGCTGGTACTGTTTGGCATCGCCATAGGCACTAAGCTTTATTAGTTCACCACTTTTAATAACAGCCAATACAGCACCAGGAAAACCAGCTTGTATGTCTTTTTCAATAAGGGCATCGACCTGGCTAAAGTCTATATTACTTTGCGCAGCGGTACTTAAGGTTGGAAACTCAAAGCGCAAGGTAAGGCTTGCGCCTTTAGGTTTAATATTTTCAACCTTAAACGTATTTACCCCGTTGTGGGTGCGCCTTGCTAGCGAATACTCATATAAAGTATTGGCGGCTAATTGGTTGGTAATATTAAGCTTTTGGTTATTTATAAAAATATCGGCGCTTATCGCGTTATTATTTTGAATTAATAACTGCCCTCGCCCTTTATACGCTTTAAATGTGCCACGGTTATTTACGTACTCACGGCTACTTGGGTTAGCCTCAGGAAAAGTGACAATAACTTGGGCGTTTGGAAGCGTTACTAATTTGCTTTGCTTAAGTTCACTTGCTGTAAACTCATTTGGCTTATTTGCCGTACTGCACGCTACAAGAGTAATACTAACAAGCGCCAATAAAGCCTTTTTAAAACAGCTGCTTAATGTTTTTTTTATTACTAAAGCCATTTGCACCCCTTACTTGTACAGCAAATACGGCGCTCGTTGCTTTTTAAATGCTGCAAGCCCTTGCTGCCAACTTTGTTTTATTTGCCGCTCTGATTGCCCTGCTTCAATAGCTAACCGTAGTTTGTTGGTACCAGCCAATTTATCCATAAAATCAGCGCGTTCAAAAAAGGTAATATTGTTTTTAGATAATTTATTATAAGCCGTTATTAAGTAACTTAAATCAAGCCCGCGCGTGTTTGTTGTGCGTAAATCGAGCCCTTTTACAGGAGTATTTTTAAATTTAGGGTTTGCTGCCGCCCCTTTAATAGAGCGCGGTGTAAAACTAAAATCCCCAAGCGTAACGGGCGAGTAGCCAATTACTTGAAACGCAAAGTCGGTGCCTCTGCCAATACTTACAGGGGTTGCCTCAAAAAAGCACAGCGACGGATACAGCGCAATTGATTGATCGTTCGGTAAATTAGGGCTGGGTTTTACAGGTAAACTGTAGGATGTTAAGCGCGTGTAATGATCAACCGGGATCACAGTAAGCTTTAAATCAGCCGCTTTATTGATCCAGCTTTCGCCTTTGATCATTTTTGCAAGCTCGCCTACCGTCATGCCGTGCAGCACGGGTATTGGGTGCATACCTACAAACGATTTAAATTGGCGCTCAAGTATTGGCCCATCAACGAAGGTAATATTGGGGTTTGGCCTATCAAGCACAATAAACTCAATACCTTGTTCGGCTGCGGCTTCCATCATGTAATGCATAGAGCTTATGTAGGTATAAAAGCGCACGCCCACATCTTGTATATCAAAAATAATAGCATCTACTTCGCTTAGAGCCTCAGCGCTTGGTTTTTTGTTTTTGCCATAAATAGAAATAAGCGGGATACCGGTTTTACTATCAACCGCATTTTTAACATGGGCTCCAGCGTCGTGATCGCCTCTAAAGCCATGCTCAGGTGCAAAAATTTTGGTTATGGTTATATTTTTAGTGAGTAAAGCATCAACCAAATGAGTATTTTCAACAAGCGATGTTTGATTTACCACAAGGCCAACACGTTTATTTTGTAGCTGTGGCAAATAATGTTTGTATTGAGCAGCGCCAACAATTGGCGTTGTTTGAGCTGTGTGAGCGTGCGCGCCCACATTAAAAATAGTGATAATAAATAGTAAAACACAGGTGATGAATACAGCTTTAAACATACAGCAAGTTCCTTTTAAGCAAGGTGTTTAAAATACCACAGCTTAAGTTAAAGAGCAGTGAATGGTTTTGAGCTGTACATAAATAACTAGAAGCAGCGCTTCTTACATGAGCACGCTTACGTCTACGACGATTTAACTCAGAGTTAAAGTTTCCCCGTAGGCGCTAAGCTTGCTAGCGCGACGAGCATCGCTCGTAAATAGTTTTGAATAAATGCATAAGTAATTAGAAGCTATGCTTCTAATGTGAGCAAGCTCTATGTCTACGCTGAGATTTTTAGCTGGGGTGTTTGTTTGGCATAGCTGATAGCTTTCTCAAAATTCAGATACAAAAAAACCGACTTAATATCGGCTTATGTATGAAAGTGGTGGGCGCAGGACGTATCTTCTAAGAGTGAACCTCCGACCGCTTGGCTTTAAGCCAACACTTTACTTATTTATACTCTAAGCAGAGTCTATGAAAGTGGTGGGCGCAGGAGGATTCGAACCTCCGACCGCCTGGTTCGTAGCCAGGTACTCTATCCAGCTGAGCTATGCGCCCACTTTCATTTTTTTTATTTATACTCTAAGTGGAGTTTCTGAAACAATAAATATAAGTATACATCGTAAAATATGCGCTTAACTTATATGCTATTTCAGACACAAAAAAACCGACTTTTGTCGGCTTATTTATGAAAGTGGTGGGCGCAGGAGGATTCGAACCTCCGACCGCCTGG
>NZ_AUTO01000294.1:0-19141 GCF_000498055.1 Pseudoalteromonas sp. TB51 | reverse complement strand
CGCGCCAAGCATTAGCATTAATACCTTGGTTGATACCAACGACACCACACCAACCATTAATGGGACAAGCGATGCAGCCGATGGCACCACCATTAGCTTAACGTTTGAAGACAGTGCGGGGAATATTACGACTGTTGATACCACCGTAACCGGTGGCGTGTGGAGCGTTGATGCGCCGAGTGAATTAGCTGAAGGTGAATACACAGTGACCGCCGAGGTAGACGATGGTCTGGGTAATATCGGCAGCGCGAGCGAAACCGGTGAGATTGATTTAACCCCACCGAGTCTTGTTATTACAGATAACGGCGTTAGCAACGACACAACACCGACGATCTCCGGCACAAGTGATGCGCCACAAGGCAGTGAAGTGACAATTGTTGTGACAGACAATGCCGGTGCACAGCAAACCATTACCGCCACAGTAGGCGCAACTGGTACATGGTCAGTGCCGGTTACAACAGCCCTGGCTGAGGGCAGTTATACCCTAAGTGCAAGCGTAAGCGATGCAGCGGGTAACACAGCGACCNCCGCCACAGGCGCAGGGGAGGTTGATACCATTGCGCCAACGCTTGATTTAACCAGCCCAGGTTCAAGTAACGATGTTACACCGACCCTAAGCGGCACCAGTGATGCGGTTGAAGGCACCGTGATCACCTTTACGGTTATCGATGATTTAGGGGTCGATCAAACCTTTACCACCACCGTGGATGCGAGCGGCAATTTCTCAGTGGAAGTACCGACGGCACTTGCAGAAGGACCGTACAGCATTGAGGCCAGCATTAGCGATGATGCAGGTAACAGCACTGATATCACCGGCAGCGGTAACATCGATACCACCGCGCCAAGTGTGAGTGTGGATGCACCAGCGCTCACCAACGACAGCACACCAACAGTTACGGGCACCAGTGATGCACCCAACAGCACCGTTACGATAACCTTTACCGATGCAGCCAATGCCGTACAAACTATTGATGTACAAACCGATGCGAATGGTAATTGGAGTGCCACCCCAGCGACTGATTTAGCTGAAGGTAACTACAGTGTCAGCGCGAGCATCACGGATGCAGCGGGCAACACGGGCACAGGGACAGACAGCGGTGAAGTGGATGTAACTCCACCGACTTTAGAGATCATTCCTTCGTTCTTACTTGGCAACTTAGTTTCTCTTTCAGGGGATTCTGATTTACCAGAAGGGTCAGTGATCACCATTACTGAGTATCTTGTTGGCGGTGCTGTAGGCGCTACCTACACTGCTACCACGAATGCTGATGGCACATGGGGACTTGCCAACATAACAGTACCTCTGCTTAGTCTTGCGTATGTTACTGCAACTGCAAGTGATGCAGCCGGCAATGTTGCGAGCGTCAACTCACTTAATTTTGATAATGAAGCACCTGCGCTTACCGTTACTGTAGATGCATTATCGAATGATGCAACGCCGGTGATTTCTGGTGTTACTGATATGGTTCAAGGAACCGAGGTAGAACTAACCGTTGTAGATAGTGCAGGTCAAAGCCAGCAGTTTACGGCCATAGTTCAAGCTAATGGAAGTTGGTCTGTTGAAGTGCCAACCGAGTTAGCACAAGGGCAGTACACTGTTACCGCAGAGGTAAGAGACGATGTTGGTAATTTAACCACAGAGCAAGCACAAGGTGAAATAGACAGCATAGCACCTACTCTTAGCGTTAATCCTATCGACACGACAGCAGATACAACGCCAACCCTATCAGGCACCAGTGATGCCATAGGTGCTGATGTAATAATTAGCATTGATGGCCAAACCTTTTTTGCGGTAGTCGATGCTGATGGAAATTGGCAGGTAGAGGTACCAACTGCACTTACAGATGGTAACTATACGGCGCAAATTAATGTTGCTGACGACGCCAATAATATCACTAGCACAACAATCGACTTAACAATTGATACTCAGATACCAATAGTCGCATTGGACGACATAACCGTATTTAACACAGATACGCCAGTTATTAGTGGTACATCTGGTGAACCTACTGGCACAAATGTAGATATTGTTATTACAGATAGTAATGGTGATACGCATACGTTAGCCGCTACGGTTGATGCAAATGGTAATTGGCAAACAACAGCGCCTAATTTACCTGAAGGAAATTATAGTGTTGTTGTTAGTATTACCGACGATGCTAATAATACAGGTTCAGCGACTGGAACAGGGCTTGTTGATACTCAAGCACCAACCATTAACATTGACGCATTAGGTACAATTAATAGCAGCACGCCTACTATTTCAGGTACATCTAATGAGGTTGAAGGTACTACAATTAATGTCACAATTACTGATGGTGATAGCACTGATACCTACACAACGACGGTGGGTGCAGGCGGGGCCTGGAGTGTTGATGTAACCACGCCATTAACTGATGGACAAGTGACAGTTTCAGCAAGTATTACTGATACTGCAGGTAACAGTAGTGAAGCAAATGCTACTGCTACGCTTAATACTAATGCACCTACCATTAATATAAACACTATTGTTGATACAAACGATCAAACACCTACGCTTTCTGGGTCGAGTAGTGCTGCAAATGGTACGCTAGTTACGGTTACTATTACCGATGTTAATAATGTCTCGCACACGGTTACAACAACTGTAACTGATAATACATGGAGTGTAGATGCGACAAATATCCTTCCTGAGGGCACGTTTACTGTTTCAGCCAGTGTGACTGAAGGTGGCTTAACCAGCAGTGTAACAGATACAGGGCTGATAGATTTAACAGCCCCAGAATTGAATATTACACCGCTACTAACGAGTAATGATACAACGCCTACAATTTCAGGTACAAGTACAGCCCCACAAGGCGCGATAGTCGCTATTTTGATTACAGATAGCTTAGGCGCAGAGCAAACAGTTAATGCCACAGTAGGTGCAAATGGCACATGGTCAGTTGCAGCTCCTTTATCGCTTAGCGAAGGCACGTATACTGTTACTGCATCAACAAGTGATACCGCGGGCAACCCTGTAAATACTAGCACTACCGGTGTGGTTGATATAACCGCACCAGTGGTTAGCATTAACGATATTGTAGGTAGTACAGATTTAACACCTAGCGTTTCTGGCAGTGTAACAGGTGCAGCCGTAGGAGATGTGGTTGCTGTAGTATTTACAGACTTCCAAGGTAATGCGCATACTGTAAATACAACGGTGCAAGCCGGTGGGACTTGGTCAGTAGAGGCAAGTAATACTCTTTCACAGGGATCATATTCAGTTGAGGTATTTATTACTGATAATACCGGAAATACAGGTAGCAATACCACTAACGCTAATATAGATACAATTGCGCCAGATATTAGTATTGATCAAAGTTCATTAATACTTACCCAAGACAGCACGCCATTAATTAGTGGCACATCAAACGAGCCAAATACAAACGTTATCGTTACGTTTACGGATTCAGTTGGTGCATCGCACCAAATTACCGTACAAACGGATGCAAATGGAGACTGGCNACGATTACTGATAGTGCAGGAAATACTTCGGTAGATAGTAAAACGGGTGGCGAAGTAGATACAGTAGGGCCAGAGCTTACTATTGTGCCTTCGTTCTTGCTAGGGCAGCTCGTTTCTTTATCTGGTACATCTGATTTAGGTGAAGGCAAAACCGTTACGGTAACTCTAGAGCTTGCAGGTGATTTACTTGACTTAACTTACGATGTAACCACTGATGCCAATGGTGACTGGGAATTACTAGGCCTAGCGGTTAATGTTATTGGCTTATCAGTTGTAGAAGCCTCTGCAACTGATGATGCAGGTAACACAACCACTATAACTACGGCTGATGTTGATGCGTCAACGCCATTGCTTAATGCAGTGGTTGACTTTGTCACAGGGCAAGGGGATTTACCAATCATTAGCGGTACGACCGACCAAGCCCCAGGCACCGAAGTACTTGTTGAAGTCATTGATAGTGATAACGTAGTACAAGAACTCGTTGCGATCGTACAGGAAGATAACTCATGGGCTGTACAAGTTCCTCAATCACTTGCTGAGGGCGTGTTTACTGTAACTGTAAATGTATTAAGTGAAGTTGGGATCACAGCGACACAGCTAATTAGTAGTGTAGTAGATACCATCTCGCCAACACTTGATTTACAAGTAATTGGTACAACGTCAGATTCTACTCCAATCATTCAAGGAACCAGTGATTTAATTAATGGTGTGGTAGAAATTCAGTTAGACGGCGGCTCAGTACTAACCACAACAGTGAATGCAGCAGGTCTATTTTCACTAGAAGTGGATGCGCTGACTGAAGGGCAGCATGTCGCCAACGTGAGTATTACTGATGATGCTGGCAATGTAGTAACACAAACGCTCGAGTTTGTTGTTGATACGTTAGTGCCTGTAGTAGATATTTTACCGTTGAGCATCAGCAATACTGACATACTAACTATTTCGGGTACTTCAGAGGAAGCTCCGGGTACGGACATTGATGTAACGGTTGTAGATAGTAACGGCAACGCAACAGTATTTGATGCCCTTGTTGGGAGTGATGGCACGTGGTCGTTATTAACCACGAGCCTACCTGATGGTATATATAGTGTATTTGCAAGTATTACTGATGCTGCTGGTAATGTAGGCCAATCTACTACTGAGCAAGTGACGATTGATACCATACCGCCATCGTTAGAAATAGACGCCTTTGGTGTACTTAACACGCTAACGCCAACTATTACTGGCACCAGTGACGAAGAGGCTGGTAGCTTAATTACGGTTAATATTACCGACTCTACAAACACACTTTATGAAGTTACTACAACAGTATTAGGCGATGGCACGTGGCTTGTTGTTGCACCTTTACTTGCTGAGGGCGACTTAACCGTTGAGGCTATTAGTATTGATGATGCAGGAAATATAGCAACAGTGGCACAAACGGGCACCGTTAGTACCACTTTACCGGGCCTATTAATTAACCCAATAATAGATACAAGCGATACAACTCCTACGATTAGTGGTACTACCGATGTAATAAACGGTAATGTAGAAGTTGTTATTACAGATAGCAGTGGTAATGCAACAACCTACAATACTCAAGCTATTTCTGGTGTATGGACATTAATACCCACCACACCATTAGCTGAAGGCGCGTTTACGGTTGATGCGACAGTCGAAAACTTAGGGCTTACTAGTTCTACAAGCCTAGGTGGTATTGTTGATTTAACACCGCCAACAATTGAGGTTGACCAGTTATCCGTTACTAATAATCCGCTACCAACCATTACAGGTATAAGTGATGCACCAGCAGGTACAACACTGAGCGTGGTTATTACTGATGCTAATAACGGTTCACAAACACTTACTGCCCAAGTTGCAGGCAATGGCACATGGTCAGTAACAGCGACTACTCCATTAAGTGAAGGTAGCTTTAGTGCAACAGCATCAATAAGTGATACTGCGGGTAACTCCTCTAGCGATACTATGGTGTCAAGCACAGACTACACTGCGCCAACTGTCATCATAGATCCAATATCGGTAGGGCAAGATACTACGCCTACTGTTACAGGCTCAGTAACGGGAAGCTTTGCTGGTGCGTTAGTAGTCGTTATGTTTACTGATTCAGCGGGTGCTACTCACAATGTTCAAACAACAGTTGGACCTGATGGAAGTTGGAATGTGACCTCTGCAGAAGTACTTCCTGAGGGTAATTACAGCGTAGATGTAAGCATTGCTGATAGCGCAGGTAATACAGGTACACAATCAACAAGTAGCGCAATTGACTCAGGTATTACAATTGACTCGGGGTTAGAACTAACAGCAGATCAAAACCCACTTGTTACGGGGACTGCGGGCGCTGGTGAAACTATATTAGTCACCTTTAGCGGTGCAACAGAAGTCACTAAACAGGTAACCGCTGATGCATCCGGGGCATGGAGCGCTTCGCCAGATACAGATTTAGTTGATGGTGCATACTCTGTAACAGCGGTAGCAACGGATACATCAGGCAATACAACATCAAGCGGTAGCCTCTCTGGATTGATTATAGATACCACGCCAATAGGGTTTGAGGTTACTGATTTTAGTTCAGGAGTATTAGGAATTTTATTCCCATCAGTTGAAGGTACAACAGAGCCAGACACTGAAGTATACATTATTGGCTCTTCGCTGTTGGGCGTTGACTTACTCGGTCTAGATTTAGATGTATTAGAACTTTCAAGCAGCCTTACTTCAGATAGCAATGGAGATTGGGGAGGGGTATTAAACTTAGCCAACCTAAACATTGGTGGAGGGGAGCAATATTATTTTGTTACTGTTGATGAGGTAGGAAACTACTTAATCAAAAATACGGGTAACGAGGTAGAGCAGTCCGGCAATATATACACGCCACAATCTGGCTCAGGTGCTGGTGACACTATGCCTGCGTCATTTAGCGAAGAGTCGGCATTGGGTGATACGCAAAATGAAGGTCTGTTGAGCACCGAAACCATCAACTTAGCAAACGCAGGGGCCATGGCAAGTTCATCAGAGCAAGTTGTACAAGTGAGCTCTACAGAGCCCCTTAATATCAATGATGTAATTATTGACGAAGACACCGAGCAACTCGTTGCTCTTAATACTTTGATTGACGCTGAAGGCTCTGCAATTGCCTATAGCCCTGCACAAAGTGGAGGAAGTGTTGATGAAGCAGCGCCAGCAGTTGATGTTCAAAATCAATCAGAGGAAATGATTAAACACTTAATTGAAAATGGTAATAATCAAACAGATATTTAAATCAGTAACCCACTTCAGTTAAATAGCTGAAGTGGGTTTCTAAAACTCACTTAATCAAAAGTGTGGTTATTATTTTGTGCTAAGTAGTAAACCTAAAAAAGCCCTTATTGAAACTTCAATAAGGGCTTTTTTAATAAATTAGGATAGATAAAAGCAGTTAAGCTTTTAGGTTACGAACTAGCTTGCTGTCGGTATTAACTACACTACCGCCTTGGTCGTAAGTCATACTAGTTGGGGCGCCAATTAAAATATCTTTTAATTGTTTTACACTTAAGTGTGCTTGGCGGGCAGCATGTGAGTTTACTTTATTTTGTTTTTGGCACTGCGCTAACTGCGCTTTAACTTGCGCTACTCGTTCAGTCACTTCAGGGGCATTTTCATCATTTGCAGCAAAAAGTTTATTCAACTCTTTATCGAGCTGCGTAAGCTTAGTTAAAGAAGACATTTTTTGTTGGGCAAGTTCTTTTAAACCTTCACCTCTACGAGAGGCAATAATACTAAGCTCTTCGTTTAATAACGCATATAATGAATCCAAGCATTTAACTTGTTCATTTAATTTAACGCTAATTAAACTATTGTGATCAGCCATATACGTTAAACTCAAAATCAGCTAAGTTTTTAGTCAGCTTTTCAGCATCAATTTGGTATTTACCTTCGGTAATCGCTTTTTTAAGCTCAGCGACCTTTTCACTATCAAAGCCAGATGATTGCTGTGCTTTATCTTGCAGTGTTTTTAACTGCTGTGCTTGCGGCGTCAGGCTCACTGAATCGCTTGCCGCTTTAGGCGAAGGAGTCTGTGTTGTTTGTGTACTTGCAGCGTTATCTTTTTTAATATCAACTTGTTGCTGTTTAGCGTTTGTAAGCGCATTAGCTTGTTGATTACTGCCATTAACTTGATTAACCATAATAATAAACCTGTATATTACCCAACTTATGCCAAGTTATCGGCATATACATAGGATACTTTAGTATAAATCGAAATTAAATATTTACTTGCACAGACTCTACACCATCTACGCGTGCATTCAAAATTTTACCGGATTTTTTATTCTTGATCTGTACTTGCTCACCAAGGGTGCCATCTTCAAGTGCTATCCCCGTAGTTTTTATTCTAAGTCCTTTAATACTCGCATAAATATTAACAGCGTCGCCTTTGCAAACCATACAAATTTGGTTGAGCAAAACCGGCATACCGCTTCTTATATTTCGCTTACTGCGGCTGCCAATAAGCATTAAGGGATCATCTAAATATTGTACCCTAACAAACTGTGAAGGCTTCATTTGTACGCTTAAATGAGACTTAGTAATAACTTCACCACGGGCTAGATTTGCCGTGGCAACCACAACGGGCGCCATTTTAACGATTCTTACATGGACATATTGAGTCCAGCTTTGCGCATCGTTACATTTTATTTGTACAGTCACCTGGCGTGTAAATGGCGGCTCATTTGGCACGACTAATTCTGGCTCGTTTTCGCATACTCTATCAGGAATGCGGCTATCGAGGGCAAGGGCGGTAATCTCCACATTTTTTTCAAGTGGCACGGTAACTTGCTCTGCAATATGAGAAGTTGCTATTTCTTGTAATAAATCTTTACTAAACACTTTTGCATGTAAAGGTGTTGCTAAGCAGAGGCTAGCAAGAAAATAAAAAACACTGTATCTTCTGACTTTTTTTAACAAACTCATAATGTTTCGACTATGCTTATGGTTTCAAACAGGGTATAAATATTTTGCGTCAAAAAATAGACGCTCCCGCGATGTTATGTAGCTTTATAAACAGAAAGCAATTATCGTTCCGCATTATTTGTTTTCTTTAGGAGATTTGAATGGCAGGCATTTTAGACTCAGTAAACCAACGCACCCAGTTGGTTGGGCAGAACCGCCTAGAATTACTATTATTTAAGCTCAGAGGGCGTCAGCGTTTTGGGATCAATGTATTTAAAGTAAGAGAAGTACTGCAATGTCCTCCTTTAACGAGTATGCCTAAATCAAATGCGTACATTCGGGGTGTAGCGCATATTCGTGGTCAAACTATTTCAGTTATCGACTTATCAATGGCCGTAGGCGGCCGCCCTATTGAAAATGTTAAAGACAGCTTCATAATAATTGCAGAATACAATCGTTCTGTGCAGGGCTTTTTAGTTGGTGGCGTTGAGCGAATCGTTAATATGAACTGGGAAAAAATAATGCCACCTCCGTCAGGAGCAGGGCGTTACTCTTATTTAACTGCCGTTACCGAGATTGAAAACGAATTGGTTGAAATTCTCGATGTAGAAAAAATCTTAAACGAAATTTGTCCAGTAAATACCGAAGTTAGTGCCGACCTTGCCGCCGATAGTGCAATACAAAAAGATTTAGGCGAGCGCATTGTATTTATTGCCGACGATTCAGCTGTTGCACGTAACCAAGTAAAAAGAGCACTTGAGCCACTTGGCGTGCAAACTGAGCTTGCAAAAAATGGTAAAGAGGCTTTAGTTAGGCTTAAAGAAATAGCCGAGCTTGATTGTAAAAATGATATTACTGAGCGCGTAGGTTTACTTATCTCTGATGTTGAAATGCCTGAAATGGACGGCTATACATTAACAGCAGAAATTAAAGCAGATCCAAAATTAGCGCCTCTACATGTTATTTTACACACTTCTTTGAGTGGGGTGTTTAATCAGGCGATGATCGAAAAAGTAGGCGCGGATGATTTTATTGCAAAATTTAACCCTGATGAATTGGCAACAGCAGTTAAAAAATGGGTTCATTGCGACTAAACAACAATAGGTGTTATTAATTTGAATAATAAAGATTTGCAGCAAAGTGACTACGATCAGTTTCGCTCATTTTTAGAGCAGCAATGTGGTATTGTGCTAGGCGAAAACAAGCAGTATTTAGTAAAAAGTAGGCTTGCGCCGCTTATGGCTCGTTTTAATGTTGAATCTTTATCACAATTAGTGAGTAAAACGCTTGGCCCTCATGAGCGGCAACTTAGAGCCGCTGTAGTTGATGCCATGACCACTAACGAAACCTTGTGGTTTAGGGATCAATATCCATTTGAGCTTTTAAAAAATAAATTGTTTCCAGAGTTTAAAGACGCCCGCCGACCATTAAAAATTTGGTCAGCGGCCAGCTCTTCAGGCCAAGAACCATACTCTATTGCCATGTCTGTTGCTGAGTTTCAGGCCAAGCAACCGGGCGTGTTGCGTATGGGGGCTCAAATTATTGGTACTGATATTTCTAACACAATGCTCGATATGTGTAAAAACGCTGAATATGATTCGCTGGCTTTAGCGCGAGGCCTATCTGCAGAGCGCCGTAAAAAGTACTTTATGGATAGCGGCAACGGCATGGCAAAAGTTGTCGACTCAGTTAGAAAACAGGTGAGCTTTAGACATTTAAACTTGCTTGATTCTTACGCCTTAATGGGGAAGTTTGATATTATTTTTTGCCGCAATGTCCTTATATATTTTTCACCAGAGGTTAAAGCAAAAATAATTGGTCAGTTTGCCCAAGCACTAAACCCAAAAGGGTATTTATTTTTAGGTGCGTCGGAGTCGATGACGGGCTTAAGTAATGAGTTTGATATGGTTCGTTGTAACCCTGGAATCATTTACCAAAAAAAATAATCCCATCACTTTGTTATTAAAAAACGACGTTCTTAGCGTCGTTTTTTTATTTAATAACAACCCTCTATAAAAAAATAACGTAACTAAAAACTAATGGCTTATAAATTGCTTTAACTTAAGCAAGTCAATTTTTTGGAGAACGTTATGGCTATCAGTTTTGATAAAGCATTAGGTGTGCACCCGCATGCAATGTTGATCCGCTCACAGCGGGCAGAAGTACTTGCCACAAATATAGCGAATGCTGATACGCCTGGCTATAAAGCAAAAGATATCGACTTTGCCTCAGCATTAAAAGCGGCAAGGTCAACTCAGCAAAGCGGCAATAGCATGGTTACTACCAATGAAAAACACATTGCTGGCGGTACTCGAAGTGTAGGTGGTTCTGAATTATTTCGCACTCCAAATCAAGGGGATACAGGCGATGGTAACTCAGTTGATATACAGGTGGAACGAAACTTGTATACACAGAATGCGATGGAGTATCAGGCAAGCCTGCAATTTTTAAGTAGTAAATTTAAGGGCCTGAATAAAGCGCTCGGTAGTCAAGGATAATAATTATGAGTTTATATAACGTTTTTGATATTTCAGGCAGTGGTATGAGTGCACAAAATGTTCGCTTAAATACCACCGCGAGTAATATTTCGAATGCTAATACAATTAGTTCATCCCAAGACAAAACTTACCGAGCACGCCAACCTGTATTTGCTGCCGAGCTGACGAAAGCGTCTGCTTCAGCCAGCAACCCTCAGGGCTCCGCTGTTGGTGTTAAAGTGCTGGGAATTGTTGAGAGTAACAAACCACTACAAATTGAATATAACCCTAATCACCCAAGTGCGGATGAAAATGGCTATATCTATAAACCCAACGTTAATGTTGTTGAGGAGATGGCAAATATGATCTCTGCTTCTCGCTCTTATCAAACAAACGTGCAAGTTGCCGATGCAGCTAAGCAAATGTTAAGCAAAACGCTGTTACTTGGGCAGCGATAACCGAGGGTAGGTTATGAGTAACGATATTAGTAGCAGTTCAACTTATTTGGACTCACTACGCTGGCAAGAACAACAAGTTGCTACCAGCGATGGAGAGAGTGATGCGTTAACACAAGAAGATTTTTTCTCGTTGCTAACTCAGCAGTTATCGTATCAAGATCCGAGTAATCCGGCTGATAACGATCAGATGATTGCGCAAATGACTAATTTTACCATGGCGCAAGGCATCACAGATTTAAACACAAATTTTGAGTCACTAGCCTCATCAATGACCTCAAATTCTGCCTTACAAGCATCAACGCTGGTTGGTAAGCAAGCGCTTTTAGAGTCTAATACGCTTGAGCTTGGCGAAAGCGGAGAGGCAAAAGGGTCTGCGGTTGCTGAAGAAGCCGTTGATAATTTAACAATTAAAGTCACAGATGCTTCTGGGCAACTGGTTAGAACTATCGATATGGGTTCGCAAGCAGCGGGTGCAGTGCGCTTTAGCTGGGATGGTAATAATGAATCCGGTGAGCGCCTACCAGAGGGTGAATACACCATTACTGCAGAGGGCAGTACCAACGGCGAGTTTTCAAGCTTACCGGTGGCAACATTCAAAAACATTGAAAGCGTTAATATCAATGGCTCTAGTGGCATTATTATTAACACTAAAGAGGGTGCGGTTAGGTTGACAGATGTCGCAGAGATCGCATAACCAATTAAAAAATATTTCGCCTGCTAGCAGGCTATTAGATTAAAAGTTAGAGGTGAATTATGAGCTTTAATATCGCACTTACAGGCCTAGCTGCCGCTCAAAAAGATTTAGACGTAACAGCAAATAATATTGCTAATGTAAACACCACCGGTTTTAAAGAATCACGAGCTGAGTTCGTCGATGTGTATGCATCTTCTGTGTTCAGTTCTGGTAAAACTAAAAACGGTGATGGTGTTCAGACAGCTATGGTTGCACAGCAGTTTCATCAGGGGTCGTTGCAGTTCACCAACAACTCGTTGGATTTAGCTATTACGGGTGAAGGTTATTTTGCGATGAGTGAAGACCTTGGCTCTCAAGATTTTTCTTATACCCGTGCTGGCGCATTTAAGCTAAATCAAGACAATTTTGTAGTCGATGCAAAAGGTAATTTCTTACAAAGCTTTCCTGTTGATGAAGCTACAGGAGATACTACTTCAGTGAGCCTAAGCACATCATCACCTTTACAAATACCTGACTCGTCAGGTTCTCCAAGAGCTACTAGTCAAGTATATTCATCATTCAATCTAGATTCTCGAAGTACTCAGCCTTCAGTTACTCCTTTTGATTCAAATACTAGTGCCTCCTATAATAGCTCGACATCCACCACTGTGTATGATTCATTAGGTGAGCCACATGTTTTACAGCTGTTCTTTGTAAAGCAAGACCCAGTAACAGCACCGAACCAATGGCAAGTTTACGGGACCTTAGACGGGAAAAACTTTGGCACAGATGGAACTGAAACCGCCGCCGGTTCACATACTCCAATAGATACTTTTGAATTTACATCTGCAGGTTTGCCTAATGTAGCGTCACCGGCTACAACTTTTTCTGATATAGACTTATCGTCAGATGCTACTACAGGTTTGACTTCACTTTTAACTAATGGTGCAAGTTTTCCCGATGATGTATCAGTAAGTTGGCGTGATGAAGCTGGCACTAATAACAAAGTTCCAACACAGTATGCAAGTAACTTTGAAGTAAAAGCACTAGAGCAAGATGGCGCTACCGTTGGTCGTTTAGCGGGTATTGATATTGGAACAGATGGAAAAGTAGTAGCATCATATAGTAATGGTGATTCAACCTTCTTAGGCCAAGTTGCTATGGTGCGTTTTTCAAACTCTCAAGGTTTATCGCAAGTAGGCGATACGAGCTGGAAGAAAAGTTTGACATCAGGGGAGCCTATTGCAGGAGAACCAGGTTCAGGCACATTGGGTAGTATTAATTCATCCGCGCTTGAGCAATCAAATACCAACTTAACAAACGAATTAGTTGATTTGATTACCGCTCAACGTAACTACCAAGCGAACTCACGAGCGCTTGAAGTTAACTCAACAATTCAGCAAAGTATTTTGCAGATTCGATAAGTTAACCTTATTTTTGGTTAAGATTTTAAGGCTGCATTTTTGCAGCCTTTTTTGTAGCTATGTCGCTAAAACTAGCGTAGCTGAACCGTTCAATACCTTCCTTATATTGCGTCAAATTTAACCTGGCATCTATTTTGCATTTATCAACTCAGAGATTTTTTATGTGAGTCGATGTTATGGACAAAATGGTCTACATTGCAGCCTCCGGCGCTAAGCAAAGCCTACAAGGGCTTGCACTTAAAGCCAATAATTTGGCAAACGCAAACACCACGGGTTTTAAAGCTGACTTTGCGCAAGCGCGTTCTATGCAAGCATTTGGCGAGGGCTTACCAACGCGCGTGTTTTCAATGCAAGAGCGACCAGGTTCTAACATGACCTCTGGCGGCATAATCGAAACAGGTCGTGATTTAGATATTGCCATGAGCGATAACGCCTGGCTTGCGGTTCAGGATGACTCAGGAAACGAAGCATATACAAAAGTAGGCACGCTAAACATTACTGCGCAAGGTATGTTGGTAACAAGTCATGGTCGTCAAGTTATTGGCGAAGGTGGCCCCGTAATTTTACCGGTTCCTATTGAAAAAATAAGTTTTAGTGAAGATGGTGCCATACAGGTTCGCCCCCAAGGCGCGCCTGCAAATTTTTTAGAAGAAGTAGACACGCTGCGCGTTGTTGAAGGAAACAGCAGAGAGCTTGAAAAAGGCAACGATGGTTTATTTAGACCTGTACCTGGGCAAACCGTCGATACCTCTGCAAATGTAAAAGTGTTAAGTGGTGCACTGGAAATGTCTAACGTTAATCCAGTTCACGAAATGGTCGATATGATCAACCACCAACGTCAATTTGAGTTACAAGTAAAACTAATGAAAACAGCTGAAGAGATTGACGAACGTCAAGATCAGTTGATGCGCATAGTTTAACTTTAAAATGAGGGCATACTTATGAATCCTGCATTGTGGATAAGTAAAACAGGGCTAGACGCTCAACAAACTGATATTTCAGTTATTTCAAATAACTTGGCGAATGCCAGTACCGTAGGTTACAAAAAAAGCCGCGCTATTTTTGAAGATTTACTGTATCAAAACATCAACCAGCCTGGCGGGCGCTCTTCACAAGATACCGAGCTGCCATCTGGCCTAATGCTAGGTGCGGGTGCAAAAGTGGTTGCTAACCAAAAAGAGTTTACGCAAGGTAATATGCTCACCACCGAAAACTCACTCGATTGGATGATTTCAGGCGAAGGTTTTTTTGAAGTGCTGCAACCCGATGGCAATATAGCGTATTCGCGTAATGGGCAATTTACTACCGATGAAGACGGTCGTATTGTTACCTCCGGTGCAGGTTTTGTTGTTCAGCCCGAAATGAATGTACCCGATGATGCGCAATCAATTACAGTCTCTCAAGATGGTGAAGTATCTGTACGCGTTGCAGGGCAAGCCGATAACGTGGTGATTGGCCAGCTAACAATTAGTGACTTTATTAATCCATCGGGTCTTGAGCCAATTGGTCAAAACCTTTACACCGAAACCGCTGTTAGTGGAGCGCCTGTTCAAGGTAATCCAGGCGTAGAAGGCTTAGGAACTATTATTCAAGGCTCACTTGAAACATCAAACGTTAATGTAACGGAAGAATTGGTAAACCTTATCGAAACTCAACGTGTTTACGAAATGAACTCAAAAGTAATCTCGGCCGTTGACGAAATGATGAGCTACATCAATCAACAGTTATAACCGTGCACAAGGGGATAGTTATGCGTAATGTTATTTTATTTGCAGCAGGCACCTTATTTTTAAGTGGCTGTGTTTCTACGCAAAATAGTGAAGTGGTTCAAGATGACCCCTACTACGCACCCATGTACCCAGAGCCTGTAGCAGAGCCTGTTGTTGCAACGGGTTCGTTGTTTAACACCAATACATTCAATGATTTGTATTCAGACAAAAAAGCACTTAGAACCGGCGATATAATTACCGTTAAGCTTGAAGAGTCAACACAAGCTACAAAAGCCGCTAAAACCGAAACCGATAAAGAAACCGAAGCCAGCCTAGACCCCGTTATTGGGTTAGGTGGTTTACCAGTCAATATAGGTGGCGATAGTATTCAGTTTGGCATTGGTAGTGACTCATCATTTACCGGTGACTCTAAATCAAATCAGTCAAACAGCTTAGTGGGCGATATCTCGGTGAATGTTATGCGTGTTTTACCCAATGGTAACTTAGTTATTCGTGGTGAAAAATGGCTAACACTTAACACCGGCGAAGAGTTTATTAGGCTCGAAGGCCTTGTACGTCCGCAAGATGTAAGCGCCGATAACACGGTTGAGTCGAATAGAATTGCCAATGCCCGAATTCAATATTCAGGTAAAGGACAAACACAAGAAGCGCAAAGCCCAGGGTGGTTAACACGTTTCTTTAGTAGCTCGTTATTTCCGTTTTAGAGGATAGTAGTATGAATAGCATTAAAGCGTTTATTTTGATCATACTGCTAGGCTGGCAATTTTCTGCCAGCGCCGAGCGTATAAAAGATGTCTCTATGGTTGAAGGCGTACGTGCTAACCAATTGGTTGGCTATGGTTTAGTGGTGGGGCTACCTGGTACAGGGGAGCAAAACTCTTACACGCAACAAAGTTTTAGAGGCATGCTAAACAGTTTTGGTATTACGCTGCCTTCAACACAAAGCCCTAAAATTAAAAACGTAGCAGCAGTGGCAGTCCATGCTGAGCTTCCGCCGTTTAGAAAGCCGGGTCAAACAATTGATATTACGGTATCTTCTATTGGCAGTGCAGGCAGTTTACGTGGCGGCACCTTGCTCCAAACTTTCTTAAAAGGGGTGGATGGAAACGTATACGCCATAGCCCAAGGTAGCCTAATTGTGGGTGGCTTAGGAGCACAAGGGCTTGATGGCAGTAAAGTGGTCATTAATACCCCGACAGTTGGCCGCGTACCTAACGGAGCCACTGTTGAACGCGAAGTTAAAAGCCCTTTTATGCAAGGCGACTACATTACTTTTAACTTAAACCGCCCAGACTTTACAACGGCAAAACGTTTAGAAGCAACAATTAACAACTTGGTAGGCCCTAATAGTGCACAAGCTATTGACGCTGCCTCAGTACGCGTTATTGCGCCACGTGATGCATCGCAACGAGTGTCTTATTTATCAACGCTTGAAAACCTAGAGTTTAAGCCTGCTGACACTTCAGCCAAAATTATTGTTAATTCACGTACGGGAACCATTGTCATTGGCAAAAATGTGAAGCTACAGCCTGCGGCAATAACCCATGGCGGCCTAACAGTCACAATTGCTGAACAGCAAAATGTAACGCAGCCTAATCCGTTAGCAGAAGGCGAAACTGTTGTTACACAGCAAAGTATTATTGACGTTAATCAAGATGATTCTCGTGCGTTTGTTTTTAACCCCGGCGTTAGCTTAGATGACTTAGTGCGTGCTATAAACGAAGTAGGCGCAGCACCTGGAGACCTAATGGCTATTTTAGAAGCGCTTAAAGAAGCGGGTGCAATTAACGGACAGCTTGTTGTTATTTAGTTAGTTTTTAGAATATTTACCCTTCCACATAAAGCTTAAGTACTCAAAAGGTACTTAAGCTTTTTACTGTTTACCTTTCTTTGGCTCAATTTTTGCATTTCTTTAAGCATTATTCATTTTTGTGTCAAAAAGCTGATGGAAACAAATCACCTCGACAAGCAAAACTTTTTTGATTTAAGTAATCTTAATACTTTACGTCAAGACGCTTTAAACAGCGGTGATGCATCTACTGATGCGTCTAAAGCGGCGCTAAAAAAAGCAGCGGCACAATTTGAAGCTATTTTTACACAAATGCTTCTAAAAGGGATGCGTAAAGCCAACGAAGCATTTGAAGATGAAGACAGCCCGTTTAACTCAAGCGGCGTAAAGTTTTTTGAAGAAATGCACGATCAGCAGCTCTCTTCTGAGCTTTCATCAAATGGGTCTTTGGGTTTGGCTGATTTAATTGTTCAGCAGCTCTCACCAGATGCTGAGAACTTTATGCCTGGCTCCGTATTAAGAACTACTAACGACTTTATGAGTGATAAACGCGCAGGCTCTGAACTGCCGCACGAAAAGGTGCACAGTGTAAAGCAAGCAAATAAAGATGACTCAGCAGTCAGCAGTGCGGCAACACAAACTAAAACCACAACACAGCCTACACAGTCGTCATTTAATAATGCTGAAGAGTTTGTTAGTGCAGTTTGGGAGCATGCTAAAACAGCGGCCGAAAAAATTGGTCTAAACCCTGCAGTAATGGTGGCCCAAGCGGCACTTGAGACGGGTTGGGGTAAGCATATTATTAATAAAAGCGACGGGAATAGCTCAAATAACCTGTTCAATATTAAATCAGATAAAAGCTGGGAAGGCGATAAAGCAAGTAAAGTAACGCTTGAATTTGAGCAAGGTACCCCTGTTAAAAAGCAAGCAAGTTTTAGAGCTTACGATTCTATAAAAGAAAGCGTGAACGACTTTGTCGATTTTTTAACGCAAAACCCACGCTACGAAGAAGCATTACAAAAAACAGCACAGCCAAACGAATTTTTAGATTCGCTACAAAAAGCAGGCTATGCAACCGATCCTAATTACGCGAGTAAAATAAAAAAAGTGCTAAATAGCAGTGAGCTTAAAAATATTGCAACAAGCGCGTTTACCCAAGGAGTGAAGTAATATGTCGTTTAGTTTATTAAATATTGCCAGTTCAGGGGTGCGTTCAAGCTCTGAACTGTTGCAAACGACCAGTAAAAACATCACCAATGTAAACACCGAAGGCTACGTACGTGAGCGCACTGAATTTACCACTATGGTAGATAACCAAGTAGGGCGCGGCGAAACATATCGGTTATTGAACGAATTTGCCCAGTCGCAGTTAAACCGCGATACGTCAAATAAATCGTTTTTTGATCAATTCGTAACAGAAGCCAACCGTGTTGATACTATTTTTTCAGAAGAGTCTAACAACTTATCAACCGGCATAAATTCATTATTTAATAACGTGCAAGAGGCGCTAAATCAGCCGTCTTCATCAGTTGCTCGTTCACTCGTAATGACCGATGCGCAAAGTTTGGTTGATCAAATGGACAGGCTCTCAGGTATTGTGCTTGAGCAACAAGGCATTGTGAATGAACAGCTTGAAATTTTTTCTGAAGAGGCCAACTCGCTCATACAAAATATAAATACGTTAAACCAAGAAATTGCAGTTGTAAATGGTACTAATAACGCATCAGACGCGAGTTCTATTTATAACCAGCGCGACTTGGCGATTCGTGAATTATCAGAGCTCGTAGATATAGAAACACTCGATGGCCCTAATGGCGAAAAACTCGTCTTTATGGGCAGCGGTGAGTCTTTAGTTATGGAAAACGGGACCTTTAACTTGTTTTCCCTGTCGGGTGACCCCGATCCTAATTTTAAAGAATTGACGCTTGACGTTAATGGCGGCAAAGCTGTGCCGCTAGAAATAGATGCAACTAAATTAAAAGGCAAAATTGGCGGCTTATTAGCGTTTAGAGACGACATACTTGTGCCTGCACAAAGCCAGATTGGCCAAATGGGATTGGCAATTGCAGATGCGTTCAACGAGCAAAATAAATTGGGTATGGATGCTAACGGTGAGCTAGGCGGTGATATTTTTACCATACCTACCGTGGGCGCTTATGCATACCAGGCTAATACCGGCGG
>NZ_AUTO01000293.1:0-3964 GCF_000498055.1 Pseudoalteromonas sp. TB51 | reverse complement strand
ATTGACCGTTAATCGTTTCAACGACGGCAATTAGCCATACGTTGCATGTTTGCTCCCTTACTGGTTTTACGATATCCAAAACCGACATAACGACCATTAAGCAAATACCAAAGTAAAATAGGTATGTGCTCCAATCATATAGCCAAAGAGGATAAAGCGTTAATAGCACTGCTACAGGCCCTAGAATGCTGAAGACAGCTCTGGTATGGTTTTTATTTTTGTGCCAGTTGTATAAGTTTACCAATAGTTCCAAAGATGCAAAAATAGGTAAAAGCGTATTTACAGCTATTCCTTCGAAGTGAGAGAAGAAGCCTAGTCCTAATGCCGATGCAAGTGACCTTAATGCAGGGAAGCAGGCCGTGCCGCTAGCCAAACGCCACTAGAGCCTACTCTGCCTAATATTTTATTTATCATTTGAAAGTCTATTGGTTGATATTACCATCATTCTAAACTCCGTATATAAGTACGGAGTCAATCATTTTAATGAATCAATTATGGGGCAATGTGTTGGATCTTCGTTTTGCATACAGGTATTTGTCATATCCACAATTACTTTCTCTAAACGTTGAAGGTCATTAATTTTGTCTCGAATGATTGCTAACTTTTGTCGGCTTAATAGCTCAACTTGAGCGCAGTTGCTGTCCATAGACATTAGCGATTTTATTTCTCTTAACGTAAAGCCGAGCGCTTTGGCTTTTGTGATAAACCTAAGTTGTCCTGCTATTGATTCGTCATATTGTCTATAACCAGATATTGGTTTTTCAGGTTGTGTAATCAGTCCTTCTCGTTCATAAAAACGAATGGTTTCTACATTTAAATTTAATGATTGTGCTAATTTGCCAATGGTTTTCATTATTGCCTTTGTGAATACTACTAATCTAAAGTTATATTTAGTTCAACTATCTAATGACTTGATAATGCCACAGACTTCAATTGTACCGTCAGACCCGCAAGAGCTTGCCATTAGTTTTAACTCTTTTTTGAGTGCATTCAATTCCTTCATTCGTTGATTAACTAAAGTTAGTTGCCGATCAATTAATGCATTTACACTAGAGCAACTCTCCTCTGGCTTGTTTTTTAATTCAATGAGTCGCTTAATATCATTAAGCGGAATATCTAAACTTCGACAATGCTTTACGAACTCTAGCTCTTTAAATGCCTTATTAGAATACAACCTGAAATTCCCTTCAGTGCGATCAGGATCTGACAGCAAGCCCTCCTTTTCATAATATCGGATGGTTTGTACTAAATACCCCGATGTTTTCGATAACTCACCAATTTTCATAAAATTTCCAAATAAACTTGACCCTATAGTCACTATAGGATTTATAGTTAGAGCATACAAGTTAATCGGAGATGAAAATGAGCGATTGTGGGTGTGAAGTTGAGCTAAAAGATAACCAGCAAAAAACGGTGCTTTATTGGCTTCTGGCTATCAATGCCTCGATGTTTGTTTTTGAAATTGGCTTTGGTTGGTTATCAGAATCAACGGCTTTAATTGCAGATTCGTTAGACATGCTAGCGGATGCAATCGTCTATGCAATTGCACTATACGCGGTGGGAAAGTCAATCCAACATAAGGCTAATGCTGCTTTAGTGAGTGGCTATTTCCAACTGGGGTTAGGCGTGCTAATTCTAATGGATATTGCTAGAAGGCTGTATGGTGAAAGTGAGCCTCACTCTTGGTTTATGATTGGCGTAGGCATGGTTGCTTTAGTTGCAAATGTGATTTGTCTCATCCTTATTCGAAAGCACAACAACGATGAAGTACATATGAGAGCTAGCTGGATATTTTCAGCGAATGATGTAATTGCAAATCTTGGTGTCGTTATCGCAGGCATACTCGTTATGGTGCTGAAACAGCGTTGGCCTGATATCGTCATTGGTAGCATCATTTCAATGTTAATTCTTCGAGGCGCTTACCGAATACTAAGCGATGCTAAACAAGAATTAGCTGTTGCTGAGAAAACACGTTAAACACCAAATGAAGATAAACAATCAACCTTTGGTTGTTCAAAGTAAGGAAACATCAATGAATAGCAAATATCTAGAAAAAACCAAGATAGTAAATTTTGAACACTCTACAATTCAATCATTAATTTCTGAGCGTAATTGGCAAGAACTCGATGACTTCAACAAAATTGGTGCAGCCTACCAATTTGTTAAAGATGAAATATTATTTGGTTACAATGAGAGTGATGATATTTCAGCAAGCAGTGTTTTAGCCGATGGTTACGGACAATGCAATACCAAGGGTAACTTGCTGATGGCTTTGTTACGAGGATTAGGTATTCAATGTCGTTTTCACGGCTTTACTATTGAGCAGCGATTACAAAAAGGAGCTATTCCAACTTATGTATTTTGGTTAGCACCTAAATATATCATTCATAGTTGGATTGAAGTTTATTTCAAGGATCGTTGGATAAACTTAGAAGGCTTTATATTAGATGAACAATATTTAAGTTCACTACAGCACAAATTTAGTCAAATAAAAAACGAATTTTGTGGTTATGGTGTTGCAACAAAGTGTTTCTCTTCGCCAGATACAGATTGGCGTGGTCAAGATACCTATATACAAAAAGAAGGTATTCATGATGATTTTGGTGTTTATAATTCCCCTGATGAGTTTTATCTCGAAAAAGGAACTAACTTATCAGGAATCAAACGTTGGATGTATCAACGAGTGATCCGTCACTTTATCAATTTTAACGTAGTCAATGTAAGAAATTTAAAAGTTCTTGAGGTGGAAAATGCACAATCATAGCCATAGCCATTCGCATGGAAAAGACGACCGTATAGGTTGGACATTTTTCCTTAATGTTTCATTTACTATTATCGAATTTATTGGTGGTTGGCTAACCAACAGTACCGCTATTATGGCTGATGCTGTACATGACCTGGGTGACAGTTTATCTATAGGATTCGCTTGGATACTGAGTCGTTTCTCGGATAAAGAAGCATCCGATAGATTTAGCTATGGCTATCGTCGTCTTACCCTGTTTGGCGCATTAATTAACAGTATTGTATTAGTTATTGGTTCTGTCTGGGTGCTATTTGAAGCAATACCAAGATTATCTAATCCTGAAATGCCAATGGCTGAAGGAATGTTGGGTCTTGCATTACTTGGGGTTGCTGTTAATGGGTATGCAGTATTTAAACTAAAAGCGGGTAAAACGCTGAACGAAAAAGTACTTACGTGGCATTTGCTTGAAGACGTACTTGGCTGGGTTGCAGTCCTAATTGTTTCTATCGTGCTGCTTTTTGTAGATCTACCAATATTAGATCCTTTGCTTTCTATAGGCTTTACACTGTTTATATTGTTTAACGTTTTGAAAAACCTGAAAACAACATTGGCACTATTTCTTCAAGCTACACCTGATGAAGAAGTGCAGAATAATATTGAAAAAGCGATAAAGGCTATACCTGAAATTAATGGGATTCATCATATGCACTTTTGGTCATTAGACGGGGAAAGTCACGTATTAACTGCTCACCTAGAGTTAGCCCATAACTTTGAGGTTGATAAATTAATTAGGCTAAAACAACAAGTGGCTAAGGAACTTTCTTCTTATAATTTATCTCATACAACCATTGAGTTTGAGTTTCCTCAAGAAACTTGCCGTGACGAGCATGAAAAACATGCGCATGGCTAGTTTAGAAAACCTTTTTTTGATATTATAATTTTTCATATTTAAGTAGGTGTTTATTTTGAAATTCAATGTTGCGTTAAAAATACTATTAGTCGTTTCGATTGTTTTGCAATCGTTAACTGCTGTTGTATCCGCAACACCTGAGAATCACCAAATAGATATAGAGCACCTTCAAATTCAACATGATCATGCAGATGATCGAAATGTCTCAAATGATAATGTAGGTGATGAGCAGCATAATGAAAAAGATTGTCATCACTGCGGACATTGCAGTGGCAGCCACTTATCTTGGATTTTAGTCAGTAATTCAAATA